>QIAK01000065.1 GCA_003225515.1 Acidobacteriota bacterium
CAGCGTCTACAGCGGGCAGCATCTGAAAATGCGTGAGGTGGAATATTTTCAGGAGGGGCGCGTACGCGTTGAAACAGAACATCCGCTCGACGTCTACGCCGATGGCGAATATGTCTGCCGCACGCCCATTGACGTATCGGTGCAGCGCTCGGCGCTGACCGTGCTTGTGCCATGACGTCGGTTCAAATCGTTATCCGGTCCCGCTAAGTGCTAAACTTCCTTCATGTCTGAAGGACGCTCGCGCACACTGCTCTGGGTTCTAATTGGCGGAGGAGCATTCTTCCTCTTCGTGCTGGCCGTGTTTACTCTGGTGTATCTGACCCTGCACGCGGGCGGCACAGATAGCGCCATCACCAGTTTCGGCGACCGAATCGGCGTGGTCTACCTCGACTGTGTCATTCTTGCGCCGCATCCCGTCGTAGGACAACTCAAGAAGTTTGGCGATGACTCCTCGATCAAGGCCATCATCCTGCACGTGAACTCGCCCGGCGGCGGCGTGGCCGCATCCGAGGAGATTTACCGCGAAGTCAAGCGCATTCGCAGCGAGAAGAAGAAGCGCATTGTGGTGTCCATTGAAACTGTGGGCGCCAGCGGCGCGTATTACGTGGCGTCGGCATCCGACAAGATTTATGCCGACCAGGGCAGCATCGTCGGCTCGATCGGCGTAATCGCGCAGTGGGTGAACTACGGCGACCTGCTGAAGTGGGCCAAGCTGAAAGACGTGGTCCTCAAGACGGGAGAGTTCAAAGACACCGGCAATCCCGCTCGTGACCTCACTCCCAACGAGCAGGCTTACATGCAGGCGCTCATCGATAACATGTTCGGCCAATTCGTCCAGGCCGTAAGTGAAGGCCGCGGCATGAAGTTTGGAGATGTGAAGTCCATCGCCAACGGCAAGGTCTGGACTGGCGAGCAGGCAATGTCCATGAAGCTGATCGATGGCGTCGGCGATTTTGAAACCGCCGTGGCCGATACCGCGAAGTCGGTAGGAATCAAGGGCGAGCCCACCCTGGTGCGTCCCGATCGCGACCGCAAAACTTTGATGGATCTACTGCTAGGCGATGTTTCCCAATTCCTCCCCGGCCGCGAAAAGATGCTGGAGCAGCAGGTAGGCTTCTATTATCTCTGGAAGTGAGGCTGTGAGCCTGGACTCCAGAGCCCCGGAGGGCAGCCATCCCGAGCGGAACCGTCTTTCAGGCGAAGAGAGGGAATCTCCCGCTCTTCCGCCTCGCGCGTAAGCCATCAATAGTTGCCTTGGATAGAAGCCACCGCATTCCGCCGAACCCGCACCGTAACTTGCATTAAACCCCTGAAATTTGAGAAGGTTATGACGGTACTCTGACGCAAAGAAGGCCCTATGACGAAAGCCGATCTGATTGATGAAGTCTCGCGTTTGGCTGAGCTTACGCGCAAAGACAGTGAAGTGATTGTGGAGACGATCTTCGATAGCGTAGTGCGTTCCTTGCGCGCCGGCGACAAGATCGAGATCCGCGGCTTTGGCAGCTTCCGTACCCGTCAGCGCAAGCCGCGCGTCGGCCGCAATCCCAAGACCGGAGAGCGCGTCGAGGTCCCGGCCAAAAAGATTCCGTTCTTCAAGCCCAGCAAGGAATTAAAAGACCTGGTCAATGATGGCACCACCACGCCTGCGGCAACCCCCGCGCCTCCAACCACTTCTGCGCCTCCAACGGCTTAGATATTAGAGGAGTCGTCCCAAACGCCCGCTCCGCTCAGGATAACGCCCTCGAAAAATTTTGAAATATGTTGGTCAGATTTCAAACTGACCCACTACCTGCTCTGTGGTGAAAAGGTGTGGTGGCCGACGACCAACGACTGACGACCAACGACCGACGACGTTTTCCTAACCCATGTTCCTCTACCTCGATTCAACACCTCCCAAATACAAATCCGCAACTTTCAACGCCAGTTGCTCTGCATTCACATCGGCTCGGTTCGCCAGCACGATAACTGTGAGCTTATCCTCGGGAAAGCGCTGGATCGTCGTGCGGAATCCAACCGTCTCGCCATCGTGCCACATACGTTTATGGCCCTTATAGGGATCGAGAAACCATCCAAAGCCATAGCTCACGGCAGCGCCCTCGGCAGATTTCGCAGGACCGTCCGTAGGCTGCACCGGCGTCAGCGCGGGCTGCATTTCCGCCGCGCTCAGCAGCGTGTGATCGCGCAGGGCACGGTCCCATTTTGCCAGGTCGTCGAGCGAAGAATAAATGCCGCCGTCGCCCAACACGGCGGATGTCGGGCTTTGATCTGTCTCGCGCCATACGCCATCTTTTTCTTTGCTATGGCCGTACGCTCGCCGAGGCACTACGTTCTTGCCTTTCTCATAGGCAAGGGTGTGGTTCATCTTGAGCGGCGTAAAGATTCGCTCGCGCAAAAACGCCCCAAAACTCTTGCCGGAAACTTTTTCCACGATCATCGCCAACGTCGCGTACCCCGAGTTGCTGTACTCCCATTTCGAGCCGGCGGGGAACTTGCCGGCGGTTTGCTCCTCCAGTATTTTCAGCACACCCGCATCGAGAATTTGCGGAATCTTGTCCTCTGGAGTGCCCGGATACTGCTGCATCAGAATGTCTTCATAATCGGGCAGGCCCGAAGTATGGTTCAGCAGATTGCGCACAGCAATGGATCTGCCATAGGCGGGAAATTCCGGAAAGATGTCGGTGAGGTGGTCGTCGTAATGCAGCTTGCCATCCCGGACCAGCAACATGATGCCCGCCGCCGTGAACTGCTTGGTGAACGATGCCAGCCGGAAATTCGTCCTCGCATCGATCGGACGAAGCGTGCGCAGATCGTTAACGCCGTATCCGCGCCGGAACACGGCTCGCCCGCCGCGAAGCACGAGAACGGCAGCCCCCGGAGCGTCCCTGGAACTCAGCGACGAAAAGATGGCGTCCACCCGCGCCGCTGAAACCTGCCCTGAGCCGGGGAGAGCGAAAACAGCCACAGCAATAACGGCCAATGTCCTGAACCCTGTGTTCATTGATCCTCGCGGAAAGCTGGAAACCGGGATTCTCTCATATCGGCTATCAGACACGGCCCGAGAGCTTCGTCCCGCTGCAGAACGCGTGGCCGCGCGCGGCCGCGTAAACCAGACTTATTCGGAACCGAACGTCTCGAACAAGAATGTACTCCGGGCTTGCGACAGAAGTGGTTTCCCGTTGAAGATTGCAGCGCCTTTCTGGTATCCGCCGACTACATACTTCCAGCCGAACGTAATTCCTCCGCTCAACTTCAATCGATAGGTCTGTCCAGGAGTCACCTCAATTCCTTCTTTCGGGAAGACAAACATGGTGTGAGCACAATTTGAGACCGGAACTGTTCTCATCGCGGAGCCCAACACTTGCCCACCTGAGTCCTGACAGTCAGAGTCAATTCATCCTCGGTCGGGCCCGGATTGCCGACGACTAATTCCACCTCGACCGCTAGCAGTCTCGGCAGCGACGGCTTGAACCTCTGTTCGGTATCGTTGAGCAGGTTGGCCCACGCCTTATTCCATCCTGCCGTGTTCACCTGGTCCGGCTTCATCGAGTCGCCTGCAAATGCCGCAGCTGCTGTGCCGCACAGTAATAAAAAAAGGGCCGCGGCCGGAAGTAGTCGAGTCCATCTCGATTTCATGAGCACTCCTCCACTGGCGTCACCTGAAAGCCACAGCAGGAACGGTCAGCATCGCTTCGTCTTGCAAATTTCTCGGATATCCGGGCCGCAAGCGCCGCAAAATAATTAGGCTTAAGCGTGCGTACAGAGCACGAGGATATGTACTCTACCGCACATTATATCGAGCGATATTGGTATCAATCAGCGTGGAAAGGGAGTAGTCTAAAAGTGTCTCTTCTAGCATCTTCCCGCCGCGCCCGCGGTGACGGTTCCTTGCGACAACTGACAACTTGAGTTGGCACAGGAGTCGTCATGACCACCAATCCCCGTCCGCCTACGAAGTTCTCTCTGCCGCCAACCTTCTTCGACACCGATGGCAATCGCATTCACAACGAGCTCCTGGTCGGGCTGCCCGCAAAAGAATCCCAAATTCTGTTCCCCAGGCTGGAGTTCGTACGCTTGCCGACCCACCATGTGTTGCACGAACCCGGCGACACCCTGAAATCCGGTTTCTTCTGCAACAGTGGTCTGGTTTCCATATTGAGTGTCTTCCCCGACGGGAAAAGCGTAGAAGTCGGACTGGTCGGCAAGGAAGGTTTTGTAGGTCTGCCCATGCTTGCCGGCTTTCGCAGCGCTTCAACCCAGGCCCTGGTTCAGATTGAGGCGACGGCCTTTCGGATGAATCGCGAAACTTTGATAAACATCCTTCGCCAGTGTCCAGCGCTGGAGCGTCGCTTGCAGCAGTTTGGGCAGATGATGACCGTGCAGACCATGCAGATTGCGGCTTGTAATCGTCTGCATGACGTGGATCAACGGCTGGCAAGATGGCTCTTGATGACCGCCGATCGGATCGAATCGAACTCAGTGCCTTTGACTCAGGAATTTCTCGCCCACATGCTTGGCACGCGCCGCTCGAGCGTAACTGTAGCGGCCGGTATATTGCAGAAAGCTGAATTGATTTCCCACTCGCGCGGCGACCTCGAGATCATCAATCGCCCCAAGCTCGAAGATGCAGCCTGTGAGTGCTACGGAATTTTGCGCCGGCAGATCGAAAAGTGGCTCGGAGAAGTGGAATAAGCTGCACGCAGCCTTACAGCTTTCAGCCGTTCAGAGGTGCTCCAGCGTACAGACAACCTCTTGACCTTATGATAATGATTCAGTAGTTTCTGAGTGCAGCGTCGCTCGTTCGGAGCGGCAGGTGGCCCCTGCGTTGCCGAATATTTCTCTCACTTTCGATCTGCATGTGTTCGAGTGCCCTCACTGCCACGAGCAGACTCGACACCCCTGGCCCGGAACCACGGTCCTGTTCTCCACCGCAAAGTGCGAGCACTGCCACATGGAATTTCTCGTCGTTCAGAACCGTGTGGTTCACAACAAAGCGTGGCCAGTCGAAACTCAAAAGACCGGATAATTTCCGGCAGTGAGTCAGTTTGAATCCATTTCTGCGATGAGTCATCCCGAACGCCCGCGCTTTTACCAGTGGGGATCTCGCGCGCATCACCATGTCGCTCCACGCCAGGTTTCTCTGGCCTGCAAATAATTCCGCGCTCCGCTCCCACCCGCGCTATCGCTCCCGAATTCCTGCCACGCTAATCATGCGTCCCGTCTTGCCTTTCTCGGCGCGATAAGAGAACAACAGATCAGGATGGCAGTTGGTGCAGAGCGGGGACGCTTCAATATTCTTCGCCGGCACACCCGCGGCCCGCAACTGTTGGCGGTTCGCTTCCACCAGATCAAGAAATATCTTCTTGGGCAGATTGCTATGCCCCGGAGCGCGCGCCGTCAGAAACAGTAGCGGATACTTTTCGCGTACCGGGTCAGAGTCTTTAATTTCGCGGAACAAACTCGCTCCGTACGAAAACTGCGATTCGAATTTGGTGCGAACCTCTTCTCCAACTTCATAGCAGCAGCCTTGAATTCCAGGGCCAACCACCGCTTTGAGGTCGCGAGGACGGCTGCCGAAACAGCGGTGCATCTCGCCAATACCTTTCTCCACGATGCGCTGCACGGTCCCGCGCCAGCCCGCGTGAAATACTCCCACCGCCCGCCGATCAGCATCCACCACAATCACGGGCAGGCAATCCGCAGTCTGAATTCCCAGCAGCAGGCCGGGAGTTGCCGTGATCATTCCATCTCCGCTGACCGGTTCCCCAGGAACCGTGTCGATGCGGCGAATGATGTCGGAGTGCACCTGGCGGAGGGTGATCAACGGCCACAGCTGTGCGCCATCCCTGGAAGCACCCCGCTTGCGGGTGACGGCTCCCACCTCAAGCAGAAATGCCGCGCGATTCCGCTCCACGGCGGCGCGGCTGTCGTGCTCGGTGAAGCCCAGGTTGAGATCGCCCTTGCCGTAAACGCGAGAGCACCCTCCCGCTCGCGTAGAAAATCCATGCACCAGCCAAGGAAGCTGGCTAAGATGGCGCGCACGCAGAATCGTAAGTTTGGTTTTGTTAAGGGCCCGGGTTGGCACCCATCCATGATAATTGAAGCTCCGGATTCTATGCCTCAGCCCCTTCTTCCGCAGTCATCCCGGGCGGAGCCGTTCTTCAGGCGAAGAGAGGGATCTCCCGCGCATCATACTTGTGACGAAACGGGCAGTCGCTCAATTTGGTTTTTTCCGCGCAACTCTGGTTTCGTTTGCGTTCTCTGTGATCAAAGTGTTTTGATTTTCCGGCAAAAGCAAGAGACTCAAACCGCTGAGTGCGCAGCGAACCGCCGCCAGAGCTCGCGCGGAAACCCAAATT
>QIAK01000066.1 GCA_003225515.1 Acidobacteriota bacterium
ACAACACAAAAGACGGGCTTGAGTTCGCCGGGAAGATTGGATTCCCGGTAATCATCCGGCCCTCGTTTACGCTCGGCGGTTCGGGCGGCGGTATTGCCTATAACCGCGAAGAAATGGTCGAGGTACTCAGCCGCGGACTTGATTTCTCTCCGGTGCACGAAGCGCTGATTGAAGAGTCGGTGCTGGGATGGAAAGAATTTGAACTCGAGGTGATGCGCGACACTAAAGACAACGTCATCATCATCTGCTCGATTGAAAATTTCGATCCCATGGGCGTGCACACCGGCGATTCCATCACGGTCGCGCCGATCCAGACTCTCACCGACCGCGAATACCAGGCGATGCGGGATGCGTCCATCGCCGTCATCCGTGAGATTGGTGTGGATACCGGCGGTTCGAATATTCAGTTTGGCGTGAATCCTGAGACCGGGCGGATGGTCGTCATTGAAATGAATCCGCGCGTCTCGCGGTCTTCGGCTCTGGCGTCAAAGGCGACAGGGTTCCCGATTGCGAAGATTGCCGCGAAACTAGCCGTCGGCTACACGCTCGACGAAATTCCCAACGACATCACGCGCAAGACTCCGGCCTGCTTTGAGCCGACCCTCGACTACGTTGTCGTGAAGATTCCGAAGTGGCAGTTCGAGAAATTTCCCGGCGCTGACGATACGCTCGGTCCGCAGATGAAGTCGGTCGGCGAAGTGATGGCCATCGGGCGGACGTTCAAAGAAGCGCTGATGAAAGGCATCCGCTCGCTCGATACCGGCAAGCGAGTCGGTGGGGAAAAAATCGAGCCGAAAATTCTGACCAAGCGGCTGGTGACGCCGCATCCGGAGCGGTTGGCATATGTGCAATATGCGCTGCGCCAAGGGCACACGGTGAAGCAGGTCGCGAAGATGACCTCGATGGATCCGTGGTTTCTGTATCAGCTCAAGGAAATCAACGATCAGCAACTGGAACTGGAAAAGCATCCCATGGAGTCGATCCCAACTGAGGTGCTGCGCGAATCGAAGCGTATGGGATTCTCCGATGGGAGGCTGGCCGCGGTCTGGCGACTGGAAGGGCAGGAAAAAGTCCGGCATCTGCGCAAGAAGCACCACGTGATGCCTGTCTACAAGCGCGTGGACACTTGCGCGGCGGAGTTCGAAAGTTTCACGCCTTATCTCTACTCGACTTACGAAGAGGAAGATGAGGCAGCGCCGACGGACAAGAAGAAAGTAATTATTCTGGGCAGTGGGCCG
Organism: Acidobacteriota bacterium; assembly: GCA_003225515.1. Taxonomy (GTDB): domain Bacteria; phylum Acidobacteriota; class Terriglobia; order Terriglobales; family Acidobacteriaceae; genus Sulfotelmatobacter. Next base: position 1,239 of record QIAK01000066.1, read on the forward strand.
AACCGCATCGGGCAGGGAATTGAGTTCGATTATTGCTGCTGCCATGCCTCATTCGCGCTGCGCGACGATGGCTACGAGACGATCATGATCAACTGCAATCCTGAGACCGTCTCGACTGACTACGACACCAGCGACCGGCTTTACTTCGAGCCGCTCACGTTTGAAGACGTGTTCGCCATCTACCAGCACGAAACTTCGAAGGGCGCAGAGGTCGGGCTGATCGTGCAGTTTGGCGGCCAGACGCCGCTGAACCTGGCGCTTCCATTGAAAGCCGCCGGAGTCAAGATCATCGGCACATCACCCGAGTCGATCGACCTGGCCGAAGACCGCAAGCACTTCAACAAGTTACTGGAAGAGTTGCAGATTCCACAGGCGCCCGGCGTAATGGCGACTTCGATCGAGGAAGCGATCGAAGGAGCACGAAGGATTGGTTATCCCGTGCTGGTGCGGCCTTCGTATGTGCTCGGCGGCCGTGCCATGGTAATTGCCTACGACGAAGAGTCAATCGTTCGGTACATGAAAGAGGCGGTTGAATATTCGCATGACCGGCCGGTATTGATCGATCATTTTCTGGAAGACGCGATTGAAGTCGACGTCGATGCCTTGTCCGATGGCGAAGATGTAGTGATTGGCGGAATTATGCAGCATATCGAAGAAGCCGGCATTCACTCCGGCGATTCGTCATGTGTGTTGCCCGCGGTCGATATTCCGCAGCCGCTGCTGGAGCGCATGCGCGACTATACCTTCAAGTTGGCACGCGCCCTGAAAGTTGTGGGCCTGATGAATATTCAGTTCGCCATACCGCGCGAAAATGCCGGCGGGGACGGCGAAGGCGATAAAGTTTACGTGCTCGAAGTGAATCCGCGAGCCTCGCGGACTGTTCCCTTCGTTTCAAAAGCCACGGGCATTCCGATGGCGAAGATAGCAGCGCGCCTGATGACGGGCCGCAAGCTACGCGAATTTCTGCCGGAGTTTATTGAACGCCGCGCTGATCTCGACACCGGGAGTTGCTACTACGTGAAGTCTCCCGTGTTTCCGTGGAACAAGTTTCCGGGAGTCGACACCGTGCTGGGTCCGGAGATGAAGTCAACGGGTGAAGTGATGGGCGTGGCCGACAACTTTGGCGAGGCGTTTGCTAAGGCGCAGCTGGCCGCAGGGCAGAAATTGCCCACGCAGGGAGCGATTTTCATCAGCGTGACCGATCATGACAAACGGCACGTCGCGCAACTGGCCAGCAAGTTCGTCGACATGGGATTCAAGCTCGTGGCCACTGCCGGCACTGCGGACGTAATCGAAGCGGCGGGCATGAACGTGGAGCGCGTCTACAAGGTGAAGGAAGGACGGCCAAATGTCGTCGACTTCATCAAAGGCCAACGCATTCAACTCATCGTGAACACGCCGACAGGTCTTGAGCCCTGGTTTGATGAGAAGGCGATTCGCCGGGCGGCTGTGACAGCGCGCATTCCGACGATTACCACGCTGGCCGCAGCGCGTGCAGCAGCCGAGGGAATCGCGGCCCTACAGCGCGGAGAAGTGAATGTGAAAGCTTTACAGCATCTGCACGCCGAGCGCGGCGCCAAGATGGGGCGATGACCTCCCGAAGATGACCGACGGAAGATGATCGACCGAAAAGGAGTGCCGTAATGGCCGACAATGCCAGCTTAATGCGCCGTTGGTTCGAGGAAGTTTGGAACCAGGGTCGCGAAGTAACGGTCGACTCCATGTGCGCGCCAGACGTGATCGGCTATGGCCAGGCTGAGCATGGCTCCGACATTCACGGACCGGAACATTTCAAGCAGTTCATGCGGGGCTTCCGGGCGGCGTTCTCTGAGATTCACGTCCAGATTCATGATTCTATCGAGCAAGGAGACAAAGCGGTGGTTCGCTGGACAACGACTATGAAGCACAGCGGACCATTTCTCGGAATCCCGGCCACCGGCAAGCAAGTCAGCGTCAACGGAATTAGTATCCAGCAGTTCAAGAACGGCAAAATTGTGGCCGGCTGGGACAACTGGGATCAACTCGGATTGCTAGTTCAGTTGGGCGCCGTACCGCGGGCACAATTCCTCTGATCGCACAACTCGCCACTTCCGCAAGCCTTCGTGATCTGAAGCCCAGCGTAGTATTCTGAGTGTTCCTCTTTCGGAGGCTTGTCCATGCTGTTGCACGGCATTTTCCCACCGATCACGACGCCGTTCTATCCCGACGGCAACGTCTATTTCAAGAAGCTCGAATCCAATGTCGAGCGCTATTCACGCACTCCGGTAGCGGGATGCTTTCTGACCAGGAGCGCCGCGACGTTTTGAAAACGGCGCGGGAGGCGGCTGCGCCCAACAAAGTTCTGATCGCGGGAACGGGCGTGGAGTCAGCGATCGAGACACTGCGGCTCACGGATTACGCCGCCGAAGTTGGCTACGATGTTGCCCTGGTGCGTACCCCGCATTTCTACAGAAAACAGATGCTTCCCTCGAATCTGCTGGCGTTTTACCGGACGGTGGCCGACCGATCTCCACTTCCGATCATGATCTACAACGTCCCGCCATTTACTGCTTACGACATTGCCCCAGAGGTGGTGATCGAGTTGGCGGAGCATCCGAATGTGATCGCCATCAAGGAATCAAGCGGCGATGTCGAGAAAGTTCGCAGGATGGTTGCCGCCACGCGCCACATTAAGCGCAGTGCCACTGTGACGGAAACATTTGACGCAGTCACGCCGCGAATGCTCGCGAGCGCAAGCCTTGGCAATGGCGGCGGGGAACTGGTGCAGGTTGGAATGCTGGCGGGCACTTCGGAAGTGAAGCCTTCCTCCTCTGCGGTAACTGTCGTCGGGAAGATGAAAACGCGTCAGAAAGAAGTCGGATTTCAGGTGCTGGTGGGAGCGGCACACAAGCTGCATCCATCGCTTGAGGCGGGCGCCGTTGGAGCGATTCTTGCTTTTGCGTGCCCGGCACCGACTGCCTGCTACGAAATCTACGCGGCTTGGAAAGAAGGCAATGCTGAACTCGCTCGCCTGAAGCAGGAACGTATCTCGCACGCGGCGCAGCGGGTGGGCTCCGACTTGGGAGTGCCCGGCATCAAGCATGGCATGGATTTGAATGGCTACTATGGCGGGCCGTCGCGACTGCCACTGCTTCCGCTAACCGCAGTCGCAAAGCTAGAGATCGAACGGGCGCTGGCAGACCTGCGGAACTGATTAAGTCCCAGTGTCTGACATTGATTCGGCCCAGATAGTCTGTTACAACTCACGGCCAAATGAAAAAACCACTTTCGCTAATCCTCCTATTTCTGCACAGCTAGCGAGGAATTTAGAGTCAAAATGTGGAGGCGGTCCGATTGTGATCTAGGTCACATCAAGGTATACTGTATTCGAACGAACGTTCGAATTACACAGGCGCTTCTGGACCTATGGCGACTCCTTCCACGGCGACCCGGCTCATATCCTCCCAGCGGCGCTCAGCTGCCGCTCCGGTGACGCGCTACGATCGCCGCTTGGCTGAAATTCTGGAGCATGCCACCGAAGTGTTCTGCAGGAAGGGCTACGAAGGCGCTTCCATGCGCGACCTCTCGCGTGAAAGCGGCATGTCTCTGGCTGGACTGTATTACTACTTCGAGTCCAAGGAGCGGCTGCTTTATCTGATCCAGAAGCATACGTTCACCACCATCGTTCAGCGACTGAAAGAACGTTTGAGGGGCGTGACGGACGCCGAAGAGCGCATTCGGATCTTCATTCTTAATCATCTCGAATATTTTCTCGCAAATCAGGCGGCCATGAAGGTGCTGTCGCATGAGGCTGAAGCGCTGAAGAACGGCTTTGCCTCGGAAGTCGCGGCGATCAAGCGCGAGTATTACAGGATCTGTGTTGGATTACTGGACGACCTGAAGAGCGAGCGCGGCTTGCAGTTTTCTACCCGCATTGCCGTACTCAGCCTGTTCGGCATGATGAATTGGATTTATACATGGCACAACCCGCGCGTGGATGCCGATGCGGCATCGATTGCGCGTGAGATGGGCGATGTATTCCTGCGAGGAGTAATGTCGGGCGTGAAGGCCGGCAAGGAGCGCTAAGTTTGGCAGTCTACGATTTTCGACGCGCAAGCGTCTAACCGACCACAGATCAAGGAGTTCGAAATGGCAACTACAGTGCAACCGGCAGCCAGCGAAACCACCAAACAACTCGTAAACTACCGCACCGATGGCGGAGTAGCTGTCATCGAGATGTGCGATCCTCCGGCGAACACCTATACCTATGAAATGAACCGGCAACTGGATGAGGCGATCCTTAAAGCCCGGATGGACAACGATGTTTATGTCATCGTGATGACCGGCGCAGGCGATAAGTTTTTCTCCGCGGGCGCCAATATCAAAATGCTGACCAGCGTCGATCCCACGTTTAAATATTATTTTTGCTTACATGCCAATGAAATGCTTCTTCGACTCGAACACACTCCCAAACTGGTGATCGCTGCGATCAACGGACACTGCGTGGGCGGAGGGCTGGAGATCGCCATGGCAGCCGATCTTCGCATCGCGCGCAAGGAGGCGGGAAAGATCGGCCTGCCCGAAGTGAACCTGGGAGTGCTGCCCGGGACTGGCGGCACACAACGGCTTTCGCGCATGGTGGGAAAGAGCAAAGCGATCGAACTCATGGTGACGGGCAACACGTTCTCGTTCGAAGAAGCGCAGGAACTCGGCATCGTGAACGACATCTTCGAACGCGACGGCTTCATGGAAAACATCATGGAGTACGCCAAGCAGTTCTGTCCTCCGAACAAGGCTGCGAAGGCCGTGGGACGCATCAAGCGCGCGGTGCAGAGCGGCTGGGAAATCCCGATGGAGTCGGCGCTGGCGATCGAGCGCGAGAACCAGCAGCTGCTCTTCCAGAGTGACGACGCCAAGGAAGGGGCCATTTTCAAGGCGAAATAATCGCTTGTGCAGCCAGGGACGTTTAGCGCGTCACGGGCGATGCTCGGCTGGGATGAAGGACGATTGATGATTGCAGCCACCAGAACGAAAATCGAGCGCGGGCGTCTTTTGATCGACGGCCAATGGATTGATGGCTCGAAGAAGTTCGAGACCATCAATCCAGCTACCGGCGAAGTGCTGACGCAAATT
>QIAK01000067.1 GCA_003225515.1 Acidobacteriota bacterium
CGGCCCACATCAGCACGGAGAGCAAAATTTTAGGATCGAGAAAATCAACGCGGCCAACCGAGGGAGCCGTAATCGCGACGATCGAGCCCGTAATCAGGCCCAGCGTCATAAAAGGAAAGCCCAACAGAAGCGAGCGGTAGCCGATCTGGTCGATCACCTCCAAGGCCGGCAGGAAGTTAATCAGGCTGGTCGGCTTCTTTGACTTCAGCCGGCGTTCCTGCAGCAGATAGAGCAGGCTGGCTCCGAAGCTGACCAGCAGGGCCGCGTATCCGGTAAAAATCAGGATGATGTGAGCGAAAAGCCAACCTTTGTTCGAGACGAATTGAGTCAGCAGGACAGGCTGCTCGTCGAGCGCAGCCACAAATGTCAGGAAAAACACCACGGGAAATACGACCACGCCGGGTGAGGTTGTCTTATAAATGGCATAAATGAGCATGAAGAACGACATCGACAAGAAAGCCAGCAGCGATTCTCCGTTATGCACTGACGTCCAAACGACTCGTCTGGAGAGAAAAAGCTCGGTGAGCGAGACGAAGTGGAAGACCATTCCCATGCTGGCGGCGTGGAGAGCGACACGGCTGAAGAGGTCGCTAGTGCGCGTGAGCGCCACGAAGGCGTAGACCAGTCCGATAAAGTAGCACCCCAGTGCAAAGCGCAGCCAAAGCAGAGACATAGGCCTTAAAAGTTCCGGAATCCCTTGAGTCTACCCCAAAATCGCGGGTGCGGAGCTCAATCCCTGGTACACAGCCTATTTTCCACCATCTGCTCACTAAGGCAAACCAAGCGGATCACACCAGTGTGTGATCTGGATCACAAGCGGGCGGATGCGACTGCGTTGGGCGAGCAAGTGCTACTTGCTTTTTGGAAATGCATGAGGGTTGGGCATGCCGGGCGGGATTGCCGTGTGACCGCCGCCCATGGAACCCATGTCTCCGGGAGCGAAGCAGGTGACGCGTCCACTGGCAGCGACACGCAATTCTGATGGACAGGCGCCACTCGTCAGCGCTGCCGCCGAGTCTTCGCCTTGCGACTGCACGCTGAACAGCTTGCCCTCCGCGTTGCCGGAAACTCCGACGGCCATGCCGGGCATGTCGTACGCAACGTAGAAAGGACGCTTTTCCTGATGGGCTTTCAAGGCGCAGTCGGCGGTTGCCTTCGCCTGATCCGATGGAACCCCGGCATTGAGGCGGCCGCAGCCGGTGGCGGTGGGCCCGGCAAAGTCGCGCAGCTTTTGTTGTACGGCGTCGGAAGGTTTGGGCTGCGGGTTGGAAGCTGAAACGGGAGCGGATTTATTACAGGCGCATAGGCAGCAGCACGCGACGATCAGGATTAAGGACACAATTTTCATGATGTTGTTATTGTACTGAGGAGTAACGCGCGCAGTTCACGGGTTACGGCTTCGCTCCCCGAGCGGTTAACTCGCGGATCAGATTTACCTCTGCCTGGCGATAGGGTTGGCCGTCGGGATGCAGCACTTCATGAAACCACACCGGCGGCTGCTCTCGAACGTAAGGGTGCTGCCATGATTCCCAGGGGTAATACGTCTGAGTTTTGCCCGCGACGAATCCCCAGTTGATCGCGCCCACGCGCTCCTGCTTTGCGATTGGCAGGATCGTATCGAAGGTGCTGCCCACGGATCGCGCCATGAATTCGGTGCAGATCACGGGACGATGGAATTTTCGCAGCCATTCGATTTCGATTTTGAAACTTTCCGGCCAACTGTAATTGTGGAACGTGATGACATCGGATTCGCGCAACTGAATCCGTTCTAATTCGTCCTGAGCGGATTCATCGCGGCTGGTATCGACTTCGTACACGCCGCTGGTGAGCGGTTGCGTGGCGTTCATTTCGCGCGCCCACGCGAATGCCTGCGGCAGCAACGCGGCGACGCGCGCCACCTTCTCTTTGTTCTTCAACTCTGTCGCAGGATAATTTCCCGTCTGATCCGATCCCGGCTCGTTCCAAACATCCCAGCCGAGAATGCGGTCGTCCTTGGCGAACGCTCCCACTACTCCCTGCACGTATTTCTTAAGGCGCGGATATTGGCTGGTATCGGCCAGCGCCTTCGCGCCCGGACTCTGCACCCAGCCGGAGTTGTGCACGCCGGGAACCGGCGCGTGCTGCGGACCGAGTTGCGGCAGCGGGTCCCAACAGGAATCGAATAGAACCAGTAGCGGACGGATGTGATGACGCGCCGCGATGGTCAGAAACTGGTCGATGCGCTGGCGAAAGCCCGCGGAATCCTGCTGCCACAATAAATCATGGAGAAACACACGCATGGTATTCATCCCCATGGCTTCGGCCCAGCCAAGTTCCTTGTCGATTTGGGCGGGATCGAAGGTGGCCTGCTGCCACATCTCCAATTCATTGATGGCTGACTTGGGAATGTAGTTGCTGCCGACTAGCCAGGGCTGCTGAGCGTACCAGTCGTTGGCCTTCTGCTCGGACCAGCGGGAGGTTTGCGGGTGAGCGACAGCGGCGCACAAGAGGAGGATAGAGAGGAGTGTGGATTTAAGTTTCATGGTCGTTCGTATATGTCTTAGGGCTGGGATCATACAGGAAACTTGCGGTGCGGTAGGGTTGGAGATCCTTCGCTCCGCCTGAAAAGCGGCTCCTCTCAGGATGACGTCCTCTGTGACGTCCCATCGACCACTCCTAGTCAACCCCCAGGCTGGTCAGCGCCTCTTCCAGCAATGCGGAATCGATGGTCAGGCGTCGTCCGTGGGTTTTCACATCTTCCAGTTCGTCGAACGCGCGGAAGAGGCGCAGCTTCACTGCGGCATATTGCTCCGCTTCGTTCAATGGGCGTCCATGAGCCTGGCTCCAGGCCTCGCGAGTCTTGTCGGATAGGAAGACGCTGACAGCGTAGGTCAATTTTCGATCAGAAGTGACGTCGAAAACGAATTCCGTGGCGGGCGCCTCGGGGTCGTCCGGGAGCGCGGGGCGTTTGCCAACGAAGTAGTACTGGTAAACGTATCCCTGGGCCCCGGTGTAGGTTTTCAGCCGTCGAACGGTCATGCGGACATTATGGAATGCGGTGCCGTTGTGTGACAAGAAAAGGCATGCACCACGAGGGCACGAAGTATCACGAAGGAATCCCCATCTGGCATAAACTCCCCGGGCATCTCTTCAGCAGCGGATTGAATGGTTGAATCACGCAATTAATCCCAAGCTGCATCCGGCCGATAGATCTCCTCAGGAGATCTCTGCATGCTCTCGCAATGGTTCTGGATTCCTATCGGCGCTCTGATCGTGCTGGTGCTCTACCAGCAGTTCCTGATTTACCGCATCCATCGGCAGGCGATTGAGAATGAAGAGTTGTTCCAGGTTGTGACCGAAAATGCCGCGGACATGATCGCGCTGGTCGATGTGAAGGGGCGGCGGCTGTACAACAGTCCGGCATATAAGAAAATTCTGGGTTATTCCTCAGCCGAATTGGGCGAGAGTTCTGCCTTCGAACAAATTCATCCCGACGACCGTTTCAGAGTATTGGAGGCGGCGCGCGAGGCCCGCGAGACCGGAATTGGAAAACGGCTGGAGTATCGCATCCGGCACAAGGACGGCAGTTGGCGCGTGCTGGAATCTCTGGCCAGCACGATTCGTAACGACAAAGGCGAAGTCGCAAAGCTGGTGATTGTGAATCGAGACATCACCGAGCGCAAGCGCGCCGAAGCACAACTGGAACACAACTTATTTCACGATCCGCTGACCGGGCTGGCGAACCGGCGGCAGTTTCTCGATCATCTGGAGACCGCGTTCGCCCGAGCACATCGCGATGTGGGCCGGGTTTACACGCTGCTGCTGGCCAATGTGGATCACTTCAAAGTCTTCAACGAAAGTATGGGCACGGCTGCCGGCGATCAGATACTGATGGAAATCGGTCGCCGTCTCGAGACTCACCTGCTCAAGGGCAACGCGGACACACGCCGCGCGGGCGGCTCTGCAGATATTGTTCTGTTTCGACTGGGAGGAGATGAATTCACCATCGTGCTCGATGCTCTCGGCAATCCCAGCGATGCGATGCGCGTGGCCCGGAGAATTCAAGAAGTTGTGGGCGAGCCCTTTACGGTGGAATCGCGCGAAGTGCGGATTTCAGCGAGCCTCGGCATTGCAGTGAGCACGCAGGCTCACGGACGTCCCGAAGATGTGCTGAAGGATGCCGATGTGGCTATGCGGCGCGCCAAGGCTCTGGGCGGATCGCGGTGTGAAGTTTTCGATGAAGCCATGCACACGCGTGCGGTCGGGCGGTTGCGACTGGAGTCGGACTTGCGCGCGGCGATGAGCCAGCAACAGTTCCGTATTTATTACCAGCCCGTAGTGCAGCTCAGCACCCGGCGCATCGTCAGTTTTGAGGCTCTGTTGCGCTGGGAGCATCCCGCGCAAGGGCTGATTTCTCCTTACCAGTTCATCGAAGCGGCTGAGGACACAGGAATCCTGGTCTCGATCGGACACTGGCTGATGCTGCAGGCTTGCCGCCAGTTACGCGAGTGGGAGGCCAGTCATTTTTCCGAGCAGCCGCTGAATATCACCGTGAATGTTTCGGCGCGGCAGTTTGCCGACGCGCGACTGGTGAATGACATTCAAGACGCTCTGCAGCAGACGGGGATTGATCCCTCGCGACTGCAACTGGAGATGACGGAGAGTGTGGCGGCCGCTGACCCTAAGCTGACCGTCACCGTGCTCTCTCATTTGAAGCACCTGGGGATTAGGATGATTCTCGATAATTTCGGGACGGGAATGACCTCGCTGCGAGGGTTGAGGGAATTTCCTGTCGACGCGCTGAAAATCGACCGAGGGCTGGTGCGGGAGATGCTGTCGGATCGCGCCGCCAGCGACATTGTGGAGTTGATTGTTGTCCTGGCACACAAGATGGAGCTGAAAGCGATCGCGGAAGGAGTCGAGTCCGCAAAGCAAGTGGAGCGCTTACTGGAACTCGGCTGCGAGTTCGGCCAGGGATATTACTTCTCTCAGCCGATGGAAGGGCAAGCTGTAGCGGAGTTCATGAGGCAGCAGGTTGGGGGAATGCGAAGTCGCGGGGCGGCTAGGTAGAATTCCTCGCGCCGTCCCTCCGGGACTTGTTCATCTTTCCGACTTTTACCCAGGACTTCTAGGGGTAGGCTACCGAGGCCCAAAAGCTAGCGCACGCCATTTCCTCGCGACACCACTCTTCCATACTCGGTGGCGCGGCTTAGGCGGTCGAACATTCTCCAGGCCGACAACGACACCTTGCTGATGGCTTCTTCGCCTTCGCGTTCGTTGCGCAGGAACGAGGTCATGACGCAAATCACATACGGGGCCTTCGACGAAGACGATGCCGGAATCGTTGCGCACCGCTTCGAGCGCGCCGGGCTTGTTGGCGATCTTAAGATCGGCAGGCAGGTCGCGGGGAATCCAGGAGTCTTTATTCGTGCTCAACATTTGAAAGAAGTCTTGAGTGGATTCTTGGTTGAGCACTTTGCCGTGGTAGATGGCGTCGAGCAGCGTCATCATTTCATGCGGGGTCGAAATGTTCTCGCGGCCCTCCTTGGCGGCTTGCAGATCCATCATTTTGCGGCGCAGGCGGGTGTGGGTGAGG
>QIAK01000085.1:0-262 GCA_003225515.1 Acidobacteriota bacterium
TACAACCTGGCGAACCGCGGAATCGTGGGAATGTGGCCGTCTTATCAGGAGTTCCGGTCATTGCAAATTTCGGAAGGGCGGTTGATTTCCGACGACGACGAGCGCGAGGGACGACGCGTGATGGTGCTGGGCTCGAAAGCTTACCGGCAATTGTTTCCGGGACAACCGGCGATTGGCGCAAGCGTGCTGGTGCAGAGTATTCCCTACCTGGTGGTTGGAGTTCTGCAGGAAAAAAAGCAGAATTCGAACTACAGCGGCCCGG
>QIAK01000085.1:342-3244 GCA_003225515.1 Acidobacteriota bacterium
ATGACATCGTCTTTGAAGTCGGCGATCCCGAAGAGCATGAAGCCGCGGTGCTGCAAGTGCGCAGCGCCCTGGCGCGGGTGCACCATTTCGATGCCACCGACAAAGACGCGTTGTTTATTTGGGACACGATGGAAGGAGCCAAGATGCTGGATAAGATCTTCGGCGTCGTAACCATTTTTTTCGGCTGCGTGGCGATTGTGACTTTGTGCCTGGGCGGGATCGGGGTGATGAACATCATGCTGGTGTCGGTCACCGAGCGCACGCGTGAAATTGGCACACGCAAGGCAATGGGGGCGACCAAGCGCGATATCTTGAGGCAGTTCTTCGCCGAATCCGCCCTGCTGACTGTAGCCAGCGGCATTCTGGGACTGAGCTGCGGAATTGGACTTTGCGCCGCTCTCGAAGCCCTCCCCCTGCCCGACTTCGTTCCGCATCCCATCGTTTCGTGGATTTCGATTGTCGCTTCGATCCTGACACTTTCATTAATCACCGTGACGGCGGGCATGTATCCAGCCCAGCGCGCTGCGGATATGACACCTGTGGAGTCGCTACGTTATGAATAAGAAAAACCCTCTCTCGACAGCTTCTGTGGCCGGCCGATCGTTCGCTGTAGCGTTCGCTATGTGTACGATCGCGCTGGTCGTGCTTTTCTTCTCGACGACTGCTCTGGCCTCAACGCCGCAGGGCAATTTTGAAAAAACTCTTTCGGTGAGCGGGCCGGTCAACCTTGAGGTGCTCACTCGCTCCGGCGACGTGACGGTTCGCGCCGGGGGCTCGGGATCGGTGACGATCCGCGGAAAGATTTACGTTGGAGATCATTGGCTGATGGGCAACCGTTCCGCCGACGTTCACGAGGTCGAGCAACATCCTCCGATTCGGCAGGAAGGCAACAGCATTCACATCGACTATGTAAATATGCGGAATATCTCCGTGGACTACGAGATCACCGTCCCTGCCGAGACGGTGGTGCGCACTCGTAGCGGCTCAGGAGACCAGACCATTGAAGGCACGCGAGGTAATGTCGATACCCAGACCGGGTCGGGCGATGTGAAGCTGACGAAGCTGACCGGCGAAATCCACCTGCAGACCGGTTCGGGAAACATACGGGCACGGGAGGTTTCGGGAGCCGTAAAGGGAGGCACGGGGAGCGGCGATATCGAGATTGAGGAAGCATCAGCGGGCGACATCGACTTGCACACGGGCTCTGGAAACATTGTTGCGCGTGGCGTGCAGGGCGGCTTCCATGGAGAGACCGGAAGCGGCGATGTTACCGCGGAAGGCTCACAGACTGGTGAGTGGGAGATTCATACCGGCTCGGGCAATGTGCACGTGCGCCTTCCATCGAACGCGGCTTTTGATGCGGACATTTCCACCAACTCAGGGACGGTGGACCTGGGTGAGCCCGTCGAGATGACGGTGCAGGGACGCGTGGGCGATTCTCACAAGCAGATTCGTGGAAAAGTGCACGGCGGAGGACCGCTGCTGCGCGTGCGCACGGGCTCGGGCGATATTCATATTCAATAAATTCGTTCTGCCACGGATTTACGCGGATCAGCACGGATAGAGCCAGGATTTGTTTTCTCGGTCCGTGAAAATCCGTGTGAATCCGTGGCCAAGAAGCTTCATGTACATGAAAGAACTCATCTCGCAAGGCTGGCAGGCGCTGATGCGCGATCGCATGCGCTCGGCGCTTACCATGCTGGGCATCGGGTGGGGCCTGGTGTCGGTGGTGCTGTTGCTGGCTTACGGGCAAGGGCTCGGGGGATGCGTGCTGCATGCGTTTTTGAACATGGGCAACAACGTAATCGTGATTTGGCCGGGCCAGACCAGCATGCAGGCCGGCGGACAGCGTGCAGGCAAGAAGGTCACTTACGAACTGGAGGATGTAGAAGCGATTCGCGACGAAGTACCCATCGTACGGGCGGTGAGTGGAGAGATCGACCGCGACTTCGGATTCAAGATCGGGACGCGCGTGGTCTCGATCCAGGTGCGCGGCGTGGACATGCCATACGGGCAGATGCGCAAACTCGATCTCGCCGACGGACGCTATTTCAACGAAGGCGATTTTGCCGATCACCGGCGCGTGGTGATTCTCGGCTACGAGGCGGCGAAGAAAGTTTTTCAGGGCGCACCCGGAGCGGGGCAGCATGTCGAAATCGGCGGCCTCGATTTTGAAGTGATTGGCACCATGCGCAACAAGATTCAGGACTCGATGTATCAGGGTCCGGACAACGACAACGGATTCATTCCGTTTGCGCTGATGCGCGACCTGAAGAACTTGCGCGATCCCGACGAGATCATCATCCAACCGACTGCGCCGGAACTCAACAAGAAGGCGCTGATGGCGGTGCGCGAGGTGATTGCGCGACGCCACCATTTCGATCCCAAGGACGACAAGGCCACGCCGGAGTGGGACACGATTGAAGACCGGGCCATGATCAATGGCTTTTCTTACGGGCTCCAGGCTGTGCTGGGATTGATTGGCATCTGCACGCTGGCGGTGGGCGGCATTGGCGTGATGAATATTATGCTGGTTTCGGTGACGGAACGCACGCGCGAGATCGGCTTGCGAAAAGCGATTGGAGCACGGCCGCGCCACATTCTGGTGCAGTTTCTTCTGGAGGCGCTGGTGCTCACGTTTGTAGGCGGCGCCATTGGAATGGCGGTCGCGGAATTTCTGACCTGGGCGATTCCTCCCATGCCTCTGTACGATGAGTTCTATAAAACCGCCGACCACGAAGGCGCAATCTTCCTGCACGCATCGATGGGGGTGATGATGATTTCGTTCGTGATTCTGTCAATGGTTGGAATCGTGTCGGGATTCTTCCCTGCCCTAAAGGCGTCGCGGCTGAATCCGATTGAAGCGCTGCGCTACGAATAGCCGGAGGCCGAAGCGGCCGTG
>QIAK01000086.1:0-1867 GCA_003225515.1 Acidobacteriota bacterium
TTTCTTCACGATTTCGCTGACCATTTTGCCGTCTACGCGCATGTTGGCGGCGTTGAAGCGGGCCATGGCATTTTTCATTACTGTGCCCATGTCTTTCATGGTAGGGGATGCCATTTCTGCGATGGTGGCTTTTATGCCGGCAATAATTTCTGCTTCGCCGGCGGCTTGTGGGAGATAGGACTCGATGAGGGTGATCTCGGCGGATTCTTTGTCGGCCATTTCCTGGCGTCCGCCTTTGGTGAATTGCTCGACCGATTCCTTGCGCTGCTTGATTAAGGTGGCGAGGACGGCCTGGGATTCTTTGTCGTCGAGCGGCGCCATTTTTTCGACCTGGCGAAGCTGAAGTGCGCTCTTGACCATGCGGAGGGCGGAGAGACGGGCTTCGTCTTTAGCCTTCATGGCGGTGACGATGTCTTTTTGAATCTGATCGACTAAGGTCATGCGGGGATTATACGAGGTTGGTCAATTGTCGAAAGCCAGTTCTCGCAAAGAACGTGAGAAAGACTCACGTGTCTCGCCGGATAGAAACTGAAGCTTGGCCGATTCTTTCGCCGCTGCGCAGTGGCAGGCAGGAGTGCCCGCTCCACATTTTCGGGCGAGAACTTAGGGCGAAGGCATCCCTTCCTATAAACTAATTAATTATTCCTATTGATGAGGACCTGACGATGTTGCGTAAGAGTCGTCTTTTTGCTCCTGGGCCGACGCCTTCATTGCCGGCGGCGCAGGCGGCCATGGCTTCGTTTACCGCTCACCATCGGACTGCCGACTTCAAGGCGTTATTTCAGCAGGTGCTCGCGGATATGAAGGAGTTTATCGGCACGAAGAACGATGTGCTGGTGCTGGCTTGTTCGGGCACAGGGGTTATGGAAGCGTCGGTATCGAATCTGACATCGCCGGGCGACAACGTGCTGGTGCTGACCGCGGGAAAATTTGGCGAGCGCTGGACGGGACTGGCCAAGGCATTTGGTTGCCACGTGGAGGAGTTGAACGTGCCGTATGGAGAGACGTTCTCTCTGGATGACATCCGGGCGCGCATGAATAGTTTTACTCGCGCTGTTTTCGTGCAGGCGACGGAGAGCTCTACCGGGGCTCGCCATGACATTGAGGGCATCGCGAAAATCGTGCGCGCTCAGGGTGACGAAACGTTGCTGGTTGTGGACGCGATCACGGGGCTGGGCACGACCCATCTGGATGTGGATGGCTGGGGAGTGGACGTGATCATTGGGGGATCGCAGAAGGCTTTGATGATGCCTCCGGGCCTGGCGTATTGCGCAGTGAGTGAGCGGGCGTGGAAGAGCATGGAGAAAACGAGTTCGCCGCGCTATTACTTTGACCTGCGCAAAGAACGAAAGTCGGCGGCGAAGGGCGAGACGGCATATACTCCGGCGACATCGCTGTTCGCGGCGCTGGGGGCGGCGCTCGGGTTCATACGCGGAATGGGCAAGGGCAACCTGACTGCTGGACGGGAAGAGCTCGTCAACAATGCCGAGCTTTGTGCCGAGATGACGCGGGCGGGAGCGAAGGCGTTGGGATTGAAGTTGTACGCTTCAGCTCCGGCTGCGGCGCTGACGGCGATCTGCGCTCCGGAGGGAATTGATTCCGGCAAGATTGTGAAGGAATTCCGCGAAAGTTTTGACGCGGTCGTGGCGAATGGGCAGGGAGAGATGAAGGGCAAGCTGTTCCGCATCGCGCATATCGGGTATTACGACTATCTCGATACGGTTGGCATTCTGGGCGCACTTGAGCACGTGCTGGCAAAGGTGACGGAGCGAAGCGTGGAATATGGCGCGGGCGTGCGGGCAGCACAGCAAGTCTATGCCCGCACCCGTTCGGGGAAGCAACAGCTGGTCGGCGCGTGAAGAAGGCC
>QIAK01000086.1:1994-5331 GCA_003225515.1 Acidobacteriota bacterium
GGTCGCCACGGCCGAAGCCGGAACTGCGAGGGTGAGTTGACTGCCGCTCACGAAAGTGGTGTTCGAGGTTTGAGCGACGCCGTTCCAGTTTACGGTAGCACCTGAGGCAAAGTGGGTTCCGTTAACGGTCATGGTGAAGCCGGCGCTGCCCGCAGTCGTGCTGTTGGGCGCAAGGTCGGAAATGGTCGGAACCGACCCTGCGACTGGCGGTGCGGCGGTGCCCTTGCTGCTGTAGCCGCATGCGATGCTGAATGCGATCATCGTGGCCAGCAAGGTGGTTGTGATTGGTTTCAGCGATGTAAAGGTCGTCATAGTGTTCTCCCAGGGCTCGGGCCCAGTGAGATGAAGCTTAGAAAGTTTGCTTTGGGGGAATGTCAGCAGTGCGTCATTTTCCTGTCAATTGGTTGTCATGCAGGTTTTCTGAAGTAAGATCCTCATTCAAAAAGGAATTCATTCGTGAAAATCATCGTAGCGGAAAAGATTTCAGCATCGGCGGTGGCGCAATTGCAGGAACCGGGGTGGACCGTTCTAACGGCGGACCAGTTGGATGGCAAGCTGGAGCAAAATCTGGAGAATGCCGATGCGCTCATCGTGCGATCGGCGGTGCAGGCGGATGCCAAGCTGCTGGAGCACGCGAAGAAGCTGCGCGTGATTGGACGAGCCGGCGTGGGAGTGGACAATATCGATCTGGAGGCGGCGACGCACAAGGGCATTGCGGTGATGAATACCCCCGGGGCGAATGCGGTGGCGGTGGCGGAGCAGACACTGGGGATGATGCTGGCCATGGCACGGCACCTGTGCCGGGCGGACGTGTTGATGCACGCGGGGAAGTGGGAGAAAAAGTCACTGCAAGGAACGGAGCTGCGCGCGAAGACGCTAGGCATTATCGGGCTTGGCCGTGTAGGTATGGAAGTGGCGCGCCGAGCGCGAGTGTTCGGCATGGAGCTGGTGGGCCACGATCCGTTCGTGTCGGTTGCGGTGGCGAAGGAACACGGGATTCGCCTGGCGGCGCTCGATGAACTGTACTCGGTGGCGGATTACATTACGCTGCACGTCGGGTTGACGCCGCAGACGGCGGGGATGATCAACGAGACCTCGATCGCGAAGATGAAGAAGGGTGTGCGGCTGGTGAACTGCGCTCGCGGCGAACTGGTGAATGAGGCCGACCTGGCGCGGGCGCTGGAGAACAAGCAGGTCGCGGCGGCGGCCATTGATGTGTTTGCGGAAGAGCCTCCGAAGAACTCGCCGCTGCTGAAGCTGGAGAATGTGCTGCTGACGCCGCATGTGGGCGGATCGACGGTTGAGGCGCAGGAAGCGGTGGGAGTACAGATTGCGCAGCAGGTGAAGGAATATCTGAAGCATGGCGTGATTCAGAACGCGGTGAATGTGCCTTCGGTGTCAGCCGAGGAGTACGCGATCATGCAGCCCTATATTGTCCTGGCGGAACGCATGGGAGCATTTCTGGCGCAGGTTTCTGAGGGGAGCATTCAAGAAATTTCGATACGGTATGGCGGACGCATCGCGGAGTGGAAAACGGAATTGATCCGCAACGGTGCGATTAAAGGGATTCTCAACCAAGCGCTGGAGGAGAAGGCGAATCTTGTGAACGCCGCGACGATTGCGGGTGAGCGAGGCCTGCTGGTGCTGGAGTCACACAAGGCGAAGGCATCGACTGGCGGCGCAGGGAACGTGCTTTCCATTTTTCTGAAAAGCGCGACGGAGGAGCACATCGTAAAGGGAGCGGTGCTGCATGGAGACGTGCCGCGACTGCTGCACGTGGATGGCATCGACGTGGAAGCTCCGCTGGAGCGGAGCTTGATCTATTTGCGGAATCGCGACGTACCGGGCGTGATTGGCAAAGTCGGAACCATTCTGGGGGAGGAGTCGATCAACATTGCGAATTTCTCGCTGGGCCGGCGAGCAGCAGAAAAAGAAATCCAGAAAGAGTCCGACCAAACGCGCGAGGCGATTGCGGTGGTTCACGTGGACGGGCACGTGTCGGAGGAAGTACTGGAGAAGCTTCGGGAGATTCCGGCGGTGCAGATGGCTAAGGCGGTGCGGCTGTTCTAGGCGCGAAGAAAGAGCTTTAACCACTAAGGACACGAAGTTACACGAAGGAAGGCTCTGCTTCGTGATACTTCGTGTCCTTCGTGGTTTACGGCTTTATGATTCTGATTCTTCGCGGCGGAGTTTGCGGGATTCTGCCAGCAGGGCCATGGAGTGCATCAGGTTTTGTAGAGTTACGATGCCGATGAGGCGCTGGTCCTCGACTACGGGGATGATACTGGAATTGCGGGCGGTAAGTTTTCGGAAAGCTGAGCCCAGCGAATCCTGGCGCAGAGACACTTCGAAAATTTTATTCATCACGGCTTGGACATAGCCGTTTCCTTCCGCGCGCAGGGCATCGAGGATGCGCTGCTTGGAAATAACTCCCACCATATCGCTGCCGCGCACCACGGGGAAATCATCCTGCAGGGAATGAACCGCTTTTTCAAGGGCATCTTCCAGAGTGTCGGCGGGCGAGAGCGTGGCGAAGTCGGTGAGCATGACTTCTTCAAGGCGAACGTTTTCGAGGACGGACTGGAATACGAGCGCCCGCTCCTCTAATTGAGCAGCGGAGAAGACGATGACGCCAACCATGGTGAGCCAGTTATCGCTGAACAGGCCCGCAATCATCAGGACCATGGCGATGGCATTGCTGATGGCGACGGCACGGCGAGTGGCGGCCGAGGGGTCGAGGGTGCGGGCGAAAAATGCGCGCAGAATGCGTCCGCCGTCGAGGGGATAAGCGGGCATGAGGTTAAAGATGGCCAGGAAGAGATTGGCCCCGACGACACTACGCGGCAGATTGGCCGCCTGCAGGAAAGGGAACTTCCATATTTCGATGCCTCGGCCGGAGGCGGTGATCGCGGCGGCTGAAAGGCATGCGAGAGCGAAGCTCAACAGCGGTCCGATCAGGGCGAGTCGGACTTCGCGTTTCCAAAGCAAGGCGGGCGGCAGAGGCTTCGCGGTGCGAGATTCCTCGAACAGGGCGACTCCGGTGAGAGGCAATAAGATGACTGCCTTGGGAATGAGGCCGAAGCGGCGGGCGGCGAACATGTGTCCAGACTCGTGAGCGCCGACACAAACCAGAATAATGCCTACCAGCGCCATGTCACGAGGTCCCGTGGCCTTTGCGCCGTTGACAGCGTAGTCGGTCCAGAAGATGAACATAGCGAGGAGGAAGAACGTAAGGTGGATACGTACATCAACGCCGAACAGCCGACCGACCGGGATGGACCAGCTTCGCATGAGCCTCGCTACTTTTATTCTACATGGATTGGATATAGTGAATGCG
>QIAK01000087.1:0-2370 GCA_003225515.1 Acidobacteriota bacterium
GTTCATGATGATGAATTCTTATGCGAACGTAGTCTGAATTCTTACGTTGTACTTCTATTTGGCCTTCGCCGTATCGTCGTCGGCAGTCGTCACGATCGAAACCGAAGCCTTGGTCACTTCCACCCTCAAATTGTCCGGGGGCACGCGCAGGTGAACTGAGTCATCTTTGATCGCAATCACCGTACCGCGAAGCCCTCCGCTGGTCGTCACCCGATCGCCCGTCTTGAGCTGCTCCAGCATGGCCTGCCATTTTTTCTGCCGGCGCTGTTGAGGCAAGATCAGGAGAAAATAAAATATCGCGATCATGGGCACGAACATGATCAGGAACGACGTGCCCCCACCGCCCGGCGTTTGCAACATCAGCAATGCTTGCATGTTCATTGACGTCTGAGCGGATGTATCCGCAAAAAACCGCCCGCGCCATATAGCGCCGCGGGAGCTGTTATTTCACCACGGGGTTTAGATCGACTTCGGCCGGGTTCTTTCAGCTTTCAGGGCTTGAATCCGGGGAGGTCTACGGTTTCGGCCTTGACCAGACACTAGAAAGAAAACGGGACTCTTCCCCAAGTGAAATAGAATGCCGCACCCGCAGCATAGTGTCAAGGTAGAAACTCAGGTTGTGAATCGTGTTCAGGACCTGCGCCAATACTTCGTTAGATGCATAAAGGTGACGTAAATAAGCCCGGGAGTAGCGCTGGCACACCCTGCAGGGGCAATTCGGGTCAAGTGGACCGGCATCTTGAGTATAGCGCGCCTGCTTAATCGAGACCTTTCCTTCCGACGTAAACAGCAGCCCATGCCTCGCCGCGCGCGTCGGCAGCACGCAATCCATCATGTCCACGCCAAGATTTGCATACTCTACGATCTCTTCGGGTGTGCCCACCCCCATCAGGTACCGCGGCTTATCCTTGGGCAGATGTTCGAGCGTCGACTCCACAATCTCGCGGGTCAGTTCGCGCGGCTCTCCCACGCTGAGGCCGCCGATGGCATACCCGGGAAAACCTATCTCAATTGTCCTCTCAGCCGATTCTTTTCTCAGTTCCCGGTCCATTCCTCCCTGAACAATGCCGAAAAGCGACTGTGTGGCGCGGGCGCCCCCGCCTGCCGCTGCCGGCCAGGGTACCTCACTCTTATGCTCCTCAAAATACGCCTTACTCCGCGCCGCCCAGCGCGCCGTCAATTCCATGGAAGCCCGGGAACGCGTTGCGTCCGCGGGAAACTCCGTACACTCATCGAAGGCCATGATGATGTCGGCTCCGAGCCCGATCTGCGCCTCCATGGCGCTCTCTGGACTGAAAAAATGCGACGACCCGTCCAAATGCGAGCGAAACGTAACCCCTTCTTCCGTCAGCTTGCGCAGATCGCTTAAGCTGAAAACCTGAAAGCCGCCCGAATCTGTCAGGATCGCCCGCTGCCACGACATAAACCCATGCAGCCCACCCATCCGCCGCACAGTTTCAACTCCCGGACGAAGATACAGATGATAGGTGTTCCCCAGAATAATCTGCGCACCGAGCTCTTCAAGAACGTCTTGCGGCACTGCTTTTACTGACGCCACGGTTCCGACCGGCATGAAGATTGGTGTTTCGATTTCCCCATGCGGCGTCGTCAGCCGCCCAGTCCGGGCTGGACCGCAGGTCTTATCAATCTGGAATGAGATAGACACTCTTTTGGATTGTAGCAACGCGAAGTTCATGGGGGCGGGACGCCATCGTCCGCCCAGGGAGCGCAGTTTCGCGTGGGATTGTGTCACAAAAATGAGGATGCCGTGCAGACGAAGGCGTCCGGGGCTTCATCGCAGTGCGACCCTCACCCCGCTCACACATCGAGCGTGATGATTTCAGCCTCGACGTGTCCCCCCTCGACCATCAGCCTCCCGACGGTGACCGGCAACTTGAACCGCCTCGGCCCCGCGCTCCCCGGATTGAAATAAAGGACGCCGTCCCGTCTCTCCTGTTTGGGAGCGTGGCTGTGGCCGGAAATCACCACAGCAAAGCCGGCCGCCCGAGGCTTGAGATCGAGCTGCGCCAGGTCGTGCAGCACATAGATCGAAACGCCGCCGACTTCGTAGATTTCAGTCTCAGGCAACCTGCGCGCCCAAGCCCCCTTATCGATGTTCCCGCGAATGGCAGTCACCGGTGCGACAGCCGCGAGCCGCTCAAGAATCGAGGGATCACCAACATCCCCCGCATGAATGATGTGCTCCGACCCGTGCAGCGCCGCAAGCGCCTCAGGCCGCAGCAGCCCGTGAGTGTCGGAAATGACGCCGATCAGAATGGGCTTGCTCAGTTGGTCGTTCTCAGTTTTCAGGGCTCAGGGTTTAGGGGCTAGGGGTTACGGCTTGGGTGCCCCATGTCTCGCCTCTTTTGC
>QIAK01000087.1:2388-2921 GCA_003225515.1 Acidobacteriota bacterium
ATCTGAAGTCCAACGCCCACACTATTTCCCCTGCATCTTCTCTACAAATCTACCCACACGCACGACGGCCCGCCCCACCGTCCCTCGCCCAATCTCACGCGCATCGTCCCGTGCGGTCACTCGCAACATATAGAACCGGCCATTGAACGATTCCAGGACAGCCTCCGCTTTGACGTGCGCGCCGATCCCGCTAGCGGCGCGATGTTCAATATTGATCGAGGTTCCCACCGTAATCTCGTCGCCTTCGCAGTAAGGCTGCAGCGCGCGAAATGCCGCCGTCTCCATCAGCCGAATCATGTCAGGGGTCGAATACACGGGCGGCAATTCCGGATGCTGCGCCGTGAGCGTATGCGCGAACTGCACCGTCTCTTCCGCCACTCCGCGCGTTCCGATGGGAACCGATTTCGCCACCACTCATCTCCTGCGACAATTATTTGCGACGCTCAAAATAGCCTGCCGGATTGCAATGCCGTAAGCCTGAGCCTAGAGTTGATCGTCCCAAGAATTGGCGACCATAGAGCGCGGAACTTTCC
>QIAK01000087.1:2996-8218 GCA_003225515.1 Acidobacteriota bacterium
ATGCTCGCAGCTGTCTCCGCGCCATACAGAGCCGCCTCGGCAGTTTCAGGATTGGCTGCTATGCGCTTTTCGAGCTGATTGCGCCACACGCGCGAATGGTAGACATCTGCAGTCGCGTGCAGCGTGAAGTAGCCGCAAGTCTTGTCATCGGCGGCGTACATCTCCCGCAGCCCGCGTTCTTTTTCCTGCGCCACTCGCGGCACTTGCGACTCGTAGGCATAAAAGGCAGCCAGCGCCTCCTCTGGCGAGCCTTCGCTGGCCATATGACGAAAGTGCTGAATGAGATTGCGAATCTCTTTTATAGGAGTGTGCCACTCCAGGTTGCGGGTCGATCCCATGCCTTCCGCAAAGTCGAGCCAAAGCTCCGAATGCGGCACGGATTGATTGCCGGAATCCCCGTCCACGCCCTTCTCATCGCACATATTGGCCAGCACCGCACGTCGCGTTTCGCCTTCCTCCAGGCGCAGTCCCAAAGCCCCCAGGTACGAAGGAAATGCTTCCACGTGATGGTAATAATCCTGCGCGTATTGACGCAGATCCTCACGCCTCAGCTGCCCTGCCGCCCACGCCTTATAGAACGGATGGCAAAGCAGGTCATACTTTTGGATGCGTGCGTCGAGTTGCTCAAAGAATTCAGCGGTAGTCATGATGCCTCCGTTTGGCTCGAATCTATGACAGCAGGACAGCCCAATATACGGGCGACCACCCCGAACAGCAAGTGATGGAGATCACGAACTCCACTCAAGTTGCTAGAATGAAAGAAGAAAAAATTGCAAGGAATGCCTGGGGCTCGCTCCTCTCAAATCAAATGCAGTTCACGGAACAATTCGACGTCGTAGTTGTAGGTGCCGGGCATGCCGGATGCGAGGCCGCGATGGCCGCCGCACGCATGGGCCTCAAGACCGCGCTCTATACACTGAACGTCGACCTGATCGCGCAGATGTCGTGCAACCCGGCGATTGGCGGCATTGCCAAAGGACACCTCGTCCGCGAAGTCGATGCCCTCGGCGGCATCATGGGCGAGATCACCGACGCAGTCGGCATCCAGTTCCGCCTCCTGAATACTTCGCGCGGCCCGGCCGTATGGTCCCCGCGCGCCCAATGCGACAAGCAAGCTTACCGCCTGAAAATGCGCGAAGTCCTGGAGTCGCAACCGAATCTCAAAATCAAACAGGCAGAAGTCGCGGATCTGATTCTCGAAGCGGCTTCCGGCTTTCGGCTTCCGGCTTCCGGAGAACTCAACGCGCCGGATTCAGAACCTGGAAGCCAAACTCCGGCAGCCGAAAACCGAAAACCGGAAGCCCCCCACGCTGGAAGTCGGGTCGTTGGCATTAAGCTTAGAGACGGCCGCACCGTCCGCGCATCGGCCGTGATCATCACCACCGGAACATTCCTCAACGGTCTCATCCACTGCGGCGAACAGCAATATCCCGCAGGACGCTCCGGTGAGCCCAACGCCGTCCTGCTGGGCGAGGCTCTGAAAAAGCTCGGCCTGCGCGGATGCCGCCTCAAGACCGGCACTCCGCCGCGCCTCGACGGACGCACCATCGACTGGTCGCGTTTCGCGGAGCAACCTGGCGACGCCGATCCCACTCCGTTCAGCTTCCGCACCAGGCGTGTAGCCCATCACGATTCGCAGGTGCCCTGTTACATCGCGTACACCACGCCGGAGACGCACCGCATTATCCGCGAGAACGTTCACCGCTCGCCCATGTACAGCGGACAGATTCAGTCCATCGGCCCGCGTTACTGCCCCTCGATCGAAGACAAAATCGTAAAGTTTCCTGATAAGGAAATGCACCAGCTTTTTCTCGAACCCGAAGGCCTGAACACGCACGAGATCTACGTGAA
The DNA here is from genome assembly GCA_003225515.1 of Acidobacteriota bacterium. GTDB lineage: Bacteria > Acidobacteriota > Terriglobia > Terriglobales > Acidobacteriaceae > Sulfotelmatobacter. The sequence goes on from QIAK01000087.1 coordinate 4,848, forward strand.
CGGCATGAGCACGTCTTTGCCGGTAGACGTCCAACTCGAAATTTTAAAGTCAATCCCCGGGCTTGAGAATGCCGAGATGCTGCGCCCCGGTTACGCCATTGAGTACGACTCCATCGATCCCACGGAACTCGAACGCACGCTCGAAACCCGCAAGATCTCGGGCCTGTTCCTGGGTGGCCAGATCAACGGCACCTCCGGCTACGAAGAAGCTGCATGCCAAGGCCTGATGGCCGGCATCAACGCCGCACTGCAGGTAAAACAACAGCCGCCGCTGATTCTGGACCGCACGGAAGCCTACACCGCGATCCTGATCGATGACCTGATTTCCAAGGGCACGAACGAGCCCTATCGTATGTTCACCAGCCGCGCCGAATTCCGCCTGCACCTGCGCATCGACAACGCCGACCGCCGGCTCACCCCGCACGGCCGCCGAGTGGGCTTGATCTCAGACCAGGCGTGGGAAGACTTCGAAGCAAAGCAAGAACGCCTGCAGGAAGTGAAGAAATTCCTGGAGAGCACGAGACTCACACCCGCAACACTGGAGACAATCGTCAATTTCCACACACTCTGTCATCCCGAGCGGAGTGAGGCAAAGCCGAACGCAGTCGAGGGACCTGCTGTTCTGCCGGGGAGCGCTTGGGGATCCGCAACCGGTCAAACGCTAGCGCAACTTCTGAAGCGCCCCGAAGTCACCGTCGAACAACTGGCGCCAATTCTCCAAGGTCTGATCCCAGATTTTTTCAATAGAAGTAAAAACCCTGCGCCATCAGGGGACTCTGCGGTCAAGCTTTCCTCGCAAGTAAGAAACGAACTCAAGTCGGTAGAGACCGAGATCAAGTACGAAGGCTACCTGCTGCAGCAGGAGCGCGCCATGGATCGACTGAAGAAATCGGAGCAGCACTCGATCCCCGACTGGTTCGACTACAGCTCCATCAGCGGACTCTCGCGCGAGATGCAGGAAAAACTAACCCACGTCCGCCCCCGCACCATTGGCCAAGCCTCGCGTATCCCGGGCGTAACCCCCGCCGCGGTATCGCTGGTGAATGTCTATATTGAAATTCAAACCCGCCGCCGCGACCAAGCCACAGCAATCTAGGGTTGCTCTTCTCTACGCTCTACGGGTTGCTCTTCTCTGCGCCCTCTGCAGTTTCTCTGGGTTCTCTTCGGTTAAAAGCTTCCGCTGGAAACCACAGAAACAGCCTTTAGCCGCAGAGAACGCAGAGAAACCAGCTGAGATCGCAAAGAAAAGCTCGATCACTGCGAGTCCTGCCGCGTTTGCAGTTCTTCCGCAATTTTGAGTTCGCTCTCCGCTTCTTCTTTTTTCCCCATCTCGCGATACGCCTGACCGAGCAGATGATGAGTCATGGGATTGTTAGGGTCCATCGTCACCGCTCGCCGCAATGCGTTCACCGCCAAATCAAGCTCCCCTTTTTTCTCGAGTACCTTCCCCATCAGGATGAACGGCCCGGTTGACGATGCATCCAGCCAAATCGAGCGCTGCAACAACTGTTCGGCCTGCTCATATTTCTGCACCCGGGAATACGCGTCGGCCAGCTTGTAGTACGTCGAAGCATCCGCCGGATCAATCGCCAGCTCCTTCTGGAATTCTGAAATCGCTTCCGGAATCCGCGATTTATACACATACAGCTCGCCCAGCAGATAGTGCGCCCGGGGCAGTTTCGGATCGAGCGCCACCGCACCGTGTCAAACTCCTGTCGAAACAGCATCCGCGCCGCGAACAGATAGCTCGCAGCCGAGTCCGGCGCCACGTCGAACATCTTGCCGAACGCCTTGCGCGCCTGATCATAGTTCTTGGTCTGGATGTAACTTATCCCGAGAATGTAAGAAGCGTCAACGTTAGCCCGCGAGTACCAGCCTTGAACTTTCTCGAGCAAAGGAATCGCGTCCGCCGGATGGCCGCCCAGATAATACGAAAGCCCCAGAAGCTGGATTGCCTCTCCATTCGCCGGATCTGCCGCCGTTGCCTCTTTCAGATACTTGATCGCCTTCGGAAAATCGCTTTTCTTGTAGTACGCCGCGCCCATCTCCAGCGCCAGACCCTTTGCGCCTGGATCGCGGGCTTCGAGACTCTGCAATTCCTTAAGGGCCTCGTCGAATTTCCCTTGTTGCATAAGCTTTCGCGCCTCGGCGAAGTCGGCGGAGACAGCCGGAGCGGATGGCGCGGCCGGCGCAGTCTGCCGAGCAAGTCCCGCCGCAGAAATTGCCCACAGAAGTATCGAAATATTCAGGAATCGAAAAAGAAGACGCAATTGAATCCGCCGCATACCGAGGATTAAAACATAAGATGGAGACCACCGACTGGTCACTGCACAGCACAGCGGGTGCCCACTTCTCGCCTCCTTTGCGAGAAGTGGGATTTACTTCTGCGAATTCATTTCTTTCCGCAGCACATCGAGATTCTCTTTCGCGATCGGCTGATTGGGATCAATCCGCAAAGCGTGCTCAAAATGTGATTTCGCCTCCGGAAATCGTCCCATCTGAGCCATTGCGGCTCCCAAATTCGCCTCCACATTCGCATCCTGCGGTTGCAACTGCAGCGCGAGACTGAATTGCTGTGTCGCGCTTTCAAAATCATTCTGCGCGGCCAGCGCGAATCCCAGATTGTAATGAGCTTCGAAATAGTCCGGACGCGCTTTCAGGGCCACCTGCAAATATCCAACACCCTGCTCGGGATGTCCGGCCCCCACCAAAGCCGCGCCCAGCGCATTGTTCGCGGCCGCATCGTCGGGCCGTAACCGCACCGCCGCTTGGTATTCGCCAATCGCCGTCTCGGGCTTATCTTTCGCCTGCAACATCGCCGCCAGATTGTAGTGCGCCTCGAAGTCCGCAGGATTGTTCTCGATGTTATGGCGAGCCAACGCCTCCTGCAGCGCCATCCGCGGATCGCCCTGTGCCGCGTCGAAATTTACTGGCAGCACCTGCAGCCACAGGTGGCACATCTCATCCCGCGAACGATTGCCGGCCACGACCCGGTCCGGAGGATGATTCGGATTCAGCGGATTCTCCTCCGAGTTGTCGTACACGTACCGCAGACTGACCTTCGTTCCCTTCGGCAAGCGGACCGGCTCGGCATAGCGATACACAGCCTGCCAATTTAAGTTCCAGTTTGGAATGTGGATCAGCGTTTGCTTCGTGCCGTCAGGCAAAGTGGCGAAGGCCTGAATATCTTTTCCCAGATAATGCGCATGCGGATAAATTGCCATCAACACAACGTCGATGGGCAGCGTGAAGTCATCGGTGACCAGAAAATCTTTCTGGCCCGCCGGAATGTCGAGCTTCACGTCATTCTCCAGTTGCAGCAGCATGGGCAGCTTGGTCGCGGGATGCGGCGTGAAATAGAGTCCGATGCT
>QIAK01000088.1 GCA_003225515.1 Acidobacteriota bacterium
AGCCGTTGCTCCGGCCTGTGCCCACAACGCGCACTCCATTGTGTTCGCTGACGATGGTGCGTCCGCCGCGCAGGTTGTTGTGAATCTGCATGCCGTTGCGGTTAACCGAGCGGATCTGACCATTGGGACGAATGCTCGCCGAGCCCCCGCCTCGTAAAGACACCGTGCGTCCGGGAGCGGTGTGGCCGTACGAGCCTCCGTGATTTCCGCCGATGCTTGCACTGTGACCGCCGCCATTGAAGTTGCCGTGACTAGCGGTGCTTCCCGAGTGGCCCATATTGCCGCCAACGTGGCTGCCGGAGTTTCCGCTGGGACGACTGCTTGCGGAATGGCCGGGCATGGACGCGTTTCCGTGAGTAGTAGCGGAGGAATGACTAGGCATTGACGAATGACTCGGCATTGACGAATGACTGGGAGCAGACGAATGACTTGGCGCAGAGGAACGACTAGGCGCGGACGAATGACTAGGAGCAGAGGAATGATTTCCTCTGGAGGAATGACTCGGCTCACTGCGGCTCGGGCTGGAATGGCTGGGCGCGCTGGATTCTTTGTGTTGTCCCAGCGCAAATGCCGGAATCGATATCATTGAAACCACAACAACAGCCCTGGCCGCTAACTTGGCAGTACGCAAAAGAGAACTCATCACACTCTCCAGATTTCTTGAATATTCAAGCGCCCTGATGCCCACCGTACAGTCAAGATTGTGCTGCCTTCTTAGGGCTGCTCTTGATAACCCTACTACGCGCCTTTAGTTGTGCTGGATTACCAAAGTGAGAACACTTGCAAATGCTTTGAGGCACCTGCATATCTCCGGCCAAAGATTCCGAGACTGCCAGCTTTCGGAAAGCAGCCACTTCGCTCGAATTACGTTTTTATATTTATTTAGAGGTCGTGAGCACGATCACGCGGTCGGTTTCGTCTTTGCCTTGTTCGCGAACCTTCAGGATCACGCCGTCGGCAGTTTGAGTGACATCGACCGGGTCGCCGCCCACCAGTAAGCGCGCGGATACGATTTTGGTTGCGACCGGCGGGAGCGCCAGCAGCGGAGCGCTCCAGTTCAGCACGTGTACGTAGATGTTATTTTCTTTCTGCGTTGTGACTCCCCAGTCCGCGGGAGCGATGGGGCCGCCGCGGGTGCCGTAAATCGACTCGCCATACTTTGTGAGCCACTCGCCAACTGCTTTCAGCCGTGTGACAAACTGCGGATCGATCTCGCCGTTCGGATAGGGACCGATATTCATCAGCAGGTTGGCATTACTGCCGGCGGCGCGCACCAGGCGGCGCTCCACTTCCGCGGCGCTCTTGTAGTTGCTGTCGCCGATGTTGAATCCCCAGTTGCCGTTCAATGTGTCCGACATTTCCAGTGGGAGTTCGGCACTCACGTATTTCGTATTGAATCCGGCGGTGTTCTGTCCGGGCAGATCGTGCTCGAAGGTCTGGACATCTTCGCCGGGGCGCGGCGTCTGATGATGGTTGGGAATAATCAACGCGGCAGGTTGTAGCTGATGAATGAGTGAGTATGTCTTATCGAGATGCCAGTCCGCGGTTGGCTTGTCCCACATTCCGTCAAACCAGATTCCGCCGATGGGTCCGTAGTTGGTGAGCAGCTCGCGGAGTTGGCCGTCCATGTAGTTGTCGAGGTAGGAGTTGAAGTCGCCGTGATCGGGGCGTCCGTTATTCCAGTTCGTCGCACCACGCGGATAGTAGTCGGGATTGTGCCAGTCGAGTTGGGAATAATAGAAGAAGAGCTTGATGCCCTGACGGTGGCATTCGTCGGCCAGCATTTTCAGCGGATCTTTCTTATAAGGCGTGCGGGCGACGATGTTCCAGTCGGAAATTTTGGAGTCGAACATGGCGAAGCCGTCGTGATGGCGCGAGGTGATGGTGATGTACTTCATACCCGCGGCCTTAGCGAGCGCAACCCAGGTAGTGGCATCAAATTTCTCGGGATCGAAAAATGAAGGCAGACGATTGTATTCATCCAGCTTGAGATGGCGCTCGTGGAAGACCCATTCTCCGTCGCCGAGTACGCTGTAGACGCCCCAGTGAATGAACATGCCAAATTTCATGTCCTGAAATTCACGGCGGGCTTGCAGGTTTTCAGGGGAAGGATGGTAGTCCTGGGCGAAGGCTTGATTTGCAGAGAGAGCGCCGGCGATGGAGCCGGCAATGAGTACGAGTCGCACAATGACAGAAGTCCGCGCGTATGACATGGTTTCACCCGCTGCCTAGTCTAACGTCATTCGTGGTTCGCTGCGCACTCTCGGGGTTCCTGGACGACGGATCGATTGTTGGCCAACCGGGTTCAGCCGCTTACAATATGAGGCCGTCCGCCTTCGAGCGACCTTTTGCAAAGGGAGTGCGTCCGTCGACAAGAAAACTTTATGGCGAATGATCAGGAAAAAGAGGCAGCAGCGCGAGCTAGTTTGAAGTATGTGAAAGAGGGGCAAGTCGTGGGGCTGGGAACCGGATCAACGGCTGCGTTCTTCATCCGACTGCTCGCGGAGCAGGTGAAGAATGGGTTGCGGATTCGAGGAATCCCAACTTCGGTGCGATCGCGGGAGATGGCCGAGGAACTGGGAATTCCGCTGACTACGCTCGACGAGTGTCAGGAGATCGCGGTAACGGTCGATGGAGCGGATGAGGTGGATCCGCAACTGCGCCTGATTAAGGGCGGTGGCGGCGCGATGCTGCGGGAGAAGATTGTTGCTTCGGCGACGAAACAGCTTGTGATTGTGGCGGACGCATCGAAGCAGGTCTCGGTGCTAGGGAAATTTCCCTTGCCGGTCGAGGTGATCCAGTTCGCGCAGGCGCTGGTGGCCAAGCGGATTACAAAACTGGGTGCGCAAGTATCGGTAAGAAAGGCAGCCGATGGGAATCCTTACGTCACGGACGAGAAGAATCACATTCTGGATTGTCATTTTGGAAAGATTCCAGATGCAGATGGATTAGCAAGGGAATTGAGCGAGATGCCGGGCGTGGTAGAGCACGGATTATTCATTGGAATGGCGAGTGTAGTTCTCTTCGCCCGGGGCAATGAGATTGTCGAGCTGAGGAAATAAAAAAATAAAGCCGCCGCATTCCTTAGTCGAGATGCGGTGCTGTCGAGCAGAACTAGCCGAGCGTTGTTTCGGCCTGAGAGCCGAGCGCGGCTCGATAGAAGCTGGTGAATTAAATGGCAACGGGTGCGCAGATTCGAGGATGGAGTGGGCCGTCACGCAGGCGTGTGCCACGGTTTCAGGTGCAGGCGCCTTTGGACGTGACGGTACTGCGGTCGGGCGTTCCTGATACCGTTCCCGGTCGATCGGTGAACGTGTGCGAGCGCGGGA
>QIAK01000232.1:0-3124 GCA_003225515.1 Acidobacteriota bacterium
AGACAGACAAGCCATCGCGGGAGCTGCGAGAGTCCGTCTCGAAGGGACGGTTTGAGGAACAGATGTGGCGAGTCCGGAAAGACGGTTCTGCTTTTTGGGCTAACGTCGTAATCACACCCATGTACGACGATGGCGGCAAGCTCCGAGGTTTCTCCAAAGTCGCCCGCGACATTACCGAGCGCAAACGATTCGAAGATGATCTGCGTGAAACCCAGGCTCGCATGAGCGGCATCATTGCCTCGGCGATGGACTCGATCATGACCATCGATAGCCAGCAGCGTATCGTGCTCTTCAATCTTGCCTCTGAGAAGATGTTCCGCTGTCCCGCAGCCGAGGCGATTGGGCAGTCGATTGAACGGTTCATTCCGCAGCGCTTTCGTACCGGACACTCGTTGCACATCAAAATTGGAGAAACCGGTGTTATAGGCCCCAGTATGGGAAGTCTGGGAGCGCTGTGGGCAGTGCGCGCCGATGGCGAGGAATTTCAAATAGAAGCTTCCATCTCCCAGGTCGAAACCGGAGGCAAGACCCTCTTCACGATCATTTTGCGTGACATAACGGAACGCAAACGAGCAGAGCAGCAACTCGCGGGACAAGCGGAGGAGTTGTCCCGGCAGGCTATGGAACTGTCCCGATCGCGCGAGGCACTGGAGGTCCAGACTCTGATGCTGCGATCCGTGCTGGATAGCATGGCGGAAGGGTTAGTGGCCGCCGATGAGAATGGAAAATTCACGATCTGGAACTCCGCAGCAGAACGGATCATGGGGCGGGTTGCGGAGAGCTTGCCCCCTTCGGAATGGGCCAAGCATTACCAACTGTTTCTGACCGACGGAATCACGCCCTTCCCCACCGAACAACTCCCCCTGGTGCGCGCCGTTCGCGGAGAGGTTACCAATACCGAGATGATTGTGCGCAGGCCTGGGTCGACGAATGACGTTTGCCTTGAACTGGGCGGAGGTCCTCTGAGAGACAAGGCCGGCACGTTGCGTGGCGGCGTGGTGGCCTTCCGCGACATCACCCGACGCAAGGCCGACGAACGGGAAATTCAGAAGCTCAACGAAGAACTCGAGGCACGGGTGATCCAGCGTACCGCGCAATTGCAGGTTGCAAATAAGGAGCTGGAGACATTCACCTATTCGGTATCCCATGACCTGCGCGCGCCCCTGCGGCACATCAGCGGCTTTTCCAAAATTCTCGTCGAGGAATTCGGCGAGGCGCTTCCGCCCGAGGCTCAGAATCACCTGCAGCGTATTCAGGATGGATCGCGGCGTATGGGCATGCTGGTGGATGGGCTGTTGGGCTTGGCCCGCTTAGGGCGCCAGGCGATGAGCCCGCAGACCACAGCAGTGGATGCCCTGGTGAGGGATGTGGTGCAAATGCTGGAATCAGAATCGCGGCCGGAACAAACCGTGGAATGGAAGATCGGGAAACTTCCCGTTGTGGAATGCGATCCGATTTTGCTACGGCAAGTCTTTCAAAACCTGATCTCCAATGCTCTGAAGTACTCGCGTCCAAGGGCGCGTGCGGTCATCGAAATCAGCGAGATGGAAAAAGATGGGGATCGAGTCTGGTTCGTGCGGGACAACGGAGTGGGATTCAGCATGAAATATGCCGATAAGCTATTCGGGGTCTTTCAGCGGCTGCACCGGGCGGAAGAGTTTGAAGGTACAGGGGTAGGGCTGGCGACAGTGCAGAAAATCGTCCACAGGCATGGAGGGCGAATCTGGGCGGAAGCCGAGGTGGAAAAAGGCGCAATCTTCTATTTCACTCTGAAAGGTGGGGAAGCGCGGAGGGCCCGCAACGAAGAAACTCAGAGTAAGTCGGCGGCACAAGGAGCTTAGCGATGAGATCGGACGAGATCGATATTCTGTTAGTGGAAGATAACCAGGACGACATGGACCTGGCCCTGCATACGTTGCGGCGGGAGAACCTGGCCAACAAGATCTTCGTGGTTCGTGACGGAGAAGAGGCGCTGGATTTTCTTTTTTGCCGCGGAGCTTTCGCCAATCGATCTTTTGATATTCCTCCGAAGCTGATCCTGCTTGATTTGAAATTGCCCAAGGTGGATGGGATTGAAGTACTCCGGCAGATCAAGCGCGACGACCGGACCCGCACCATTCCCCTGGTGATTATGACTTCATCAAGGGAGGAGCGCGACATAGTGGCAGGTTACAGCCTGGGGGCCAACAGTTTCCTGCAGAAGCCGGTGGACTTCGACCAATTTCGTTCCACGGTGAAGCAGGTGGGGCTGTACTGGCTGGTGGTGAATCAGGCTCCGATCGGGAATCACACCCACGTTACGACAGGACCGGAAGATGTCCATAGCCGCTGAAAAAACGGACGGCAGTTCCAACCGGATTCGCGTCTTGCTGGTCGAGGACAGCGCGCTGGATGCGGAGCTGGTATTGCGCGAGCTGCGGCAGGGCGGCTTCGAGCTGAGCAGCCAGATCGTGCAAACTCCCGAGGAGTTTACGAAAGAGGTGCGCAGAGTCTGTCCCGACATAGTGTTGGCCGATTACAACCTGCCACGCTGGCGCGGAATAGATGCGCTGGGGCTTCTGCAGAGGGAAGGCCTGGATGTTCCCCTGATTCTGGTGTCCGGTGCCCTTGGAGAAGAAACGGCAGTGGAATGCATGAGGCAGGGCGCCACGGATTACATCCTGAAGGACAGGTTGGCGCGTTTACCCGTTGCAGTGGAGCGGGCACTGCGCGAGATCGGCATCCGGCACGAAGCGGAGCGTGCCGCGAAAGAATATACCCGCAACCTGCAGCGCTCGAACACGGAATTAGAGCAATTTGCCTACATTGCGTCGCACGACTTACAGGAACCGTTGCGCATGGTGGCCAGTTATACCGAGCTCCTGGGCGAGCGTTACCGCGGCAAGCTGGACGAAAATGCGGACAAGTACATCGGCTATGCGGTGGAAGGTGCGCGGAGGATGCAACTCTTAATTCGCGCCCTGCTGGACTATGCGCGTGTCAGCTCCCAAGCTAAGCCGCTCCAGTCCACCAATACTGCAGCCGTGCTGGCTTCGGTGATCGCGATGCTGAAGACGGCGCTGGAACAGGGGAATGCGGAAATTATTCTTGATGCCTTACACACGATCATGGCAGACGACGTACA
>QIAK01000232.1:3165-15445 GCA_003225515.1 Acidobacteriota bacterium
TTGAGATCAGAGCGAAGGCCGACGGCAATATGTGGCAGTTCTCCGTCGCAGACAACGGCATTGGGATTAAAAAAGAAAGCGCCGAACGTATTTTCCAGATGTTCCAGCGGTTGCATTCGCGGGAAGAATACGAAGGAACCGGCATTGGGCTGGCAATCGCTAAGAGAATTGTGGAAGGCCATGGCGGACGAATCTGGTTTGATTCCGTGCCCGGGCAAGGCACGACGTTCTTCTTCACCATCCCGGAATCTCAAAAGGTGGCTCGCTTATGATGGGACCCGTCCGCGTGCTCCTGGTGGAGGACAATCCGGCCGATGCGGACCTGACCCGCGAAGGGTTCGCGACCAGTTCGCTGGAGGTGGAACTGACGATGGTATCCAGCGGAACCGAAGCAGTGGAGTGTCTCCACCGCCGCGGCCGTTATGCGTCTGCAGCACGCCCTGACCTGATCTTGCTGGACTTGAATCTGCCAGGAATTGACGGTAGAGCCGTTCTGGCCGAGATCAAGAAAGATCCAGATTTGAAGCGCATCCCGGTATCGATTCTGACCTCATCTCAGGCCGACCGTGACGTTATGCAGAGTTACGACCTGGGAGCCAACTGCTACGTGGTGAAGCCCATCGATTTCAAGAGCTTCTTGAAAATTGTCCGAGTGATCGAGAATTTCTGGTTTGCTACTGTGAAACTTTCGGGCGCTGCCCCGCCCACTTCTGTTTCTGAATGAAAATTGGCCGTTCATCGTCCTTTTTTCAAGGGCTCCAGAGCCGAGACCTAAGACCGAAAATCGAAATCCAGACCTGCATTACAATCGACTCGTGCCGGTTCTGCATAATCTGCGCGTCACGCTGGAGATGATCAAGTGGGAGCACTCGATCTTTGCGCTCCCGTTTGCCCTCTGCGGAGCAATGCTTGCTGCTGGAGGTTTTCCGTCCCCTCATCAGTTGGTATGGATTGTGGTTGCGATGATCGCGGCACGATCCGCTGCGATGGCATTCAATCGTTGGGCCGATGCCGCGATCGACGGTGCCAATCCGCGCACCAGCACCAGGGCTTTGCCCGCCGGACATCTCAGTCCAGCATTTGTCATCACGTTTGTCATTGTGTCGAGCGCGATCTTTGTTCTGGCCGCGAGCCAGTTGAACCGGCTCTCACTGGCACTCTCACCCGTGGCTTTGGCCGTGTTGCTGCTTTACTCCTACACCAAGCGAATAACGAGGTGGTCACATCTGGTGCTGGGATTCGCTCTCGGGATCGCGCCTTCCGCGGCATGGATTGCGGTCCGCGGGTCCCTCGATCCCCGAATTCTGCTGCTCACCGCCGCCGTGACTTTCTGGGTGGCAGGCTTCGACGTTCTCTACGCATGCCAGGATTTCGAATTCGATAGTCAGGCGGGCCTGCACTCCATTCCGCGATACCTCGGCATTGAATCCGCGTTGTGGATTGCCCGGGGCTTTCACGTAGTGATGGTGGGATTGCTGATCACGTTGCTACTCGTATTTGGACTAGCATCGCTGTCAGCCTGCGGCGTGCTGGCGGTTATCTTGTTACTGCTCTACGAACACTCGCTCGTGCGTCCGCATGATCTTTCGAAACTCAATGCAGCATTCTTCACCATGAGCGGCGTGAGGATCTGCTGCTGCGGAAATAATAAGAAATATGCATTTGTCCCTCGCTCTGAAGAGATGCCCTGATGCGAATCCTGCATCCATGGCATAATCGCTGGCGCCATACTGGAGGATTTCATGCTTGGAACAACTGCGCTTCGTCCCTTCTTCATTCTGTGCCTGCTCGCCGGCTTCAGCGCTGCCCAACAGCCCGCCGCAACGCCAGCCCCGGTGCCCGGCAGTCCAGCCGATCTCGTGCAGCAGGGGCAGAAAATGGCCCGTGATGGAAAATTCGACGACGCTCTGGCCCTCTATACCAAAGCCCTCGCCAAGTCGCCGGATATGTATGAGGCGCATCTCTCAGCCGGGATGGCGCTCGATCTGAAGGGCGACTACGCAGCGGCGCGCGAGCACTTCACCAAAGCCATCGAAGTTGCTCCGGCCGATTCCAAAGCTCAGGCGTTACGTTCGATGGCGGTGTCTTACGCTTTCGAAGGAAATACCTACAAAGCCGCGGAATTTGAAATGCAAGTTTTTAATACGCGCCTGACCAAGAGCGATTCAGTCGGTGCCGCTGAAATTTGTAATGAGCTGGGGCGCATTTACCTCGAAGCCGGTGACCCGGACCACGCGGAAAAATGGTACAAGATGGGCTACAACACCGTCGGGCGCAAGCCCGACCTTTCGGAAGCCGATAAAAATCTATGGCTGTTCCGCTGGGAAAATGCTCAGGCCCGCATTGCCGCCCGCCGCGGTAAAGCCGACGAAGCGCAGCCACACATAACTGCTGCAAAGGCCGCGCTCGACAAGGCTAATAATCCCGATCAGCTGAAGTTCTATCCCTATCTCACCGGGTATGTCGCTTTTTATACGGGGAACGATTCCATGGCAGTTGCTGAATTGCAGAAAGCCGACCAGCATGATCCAGCAACTCTCGCGCTGCTCGGCCAGGCCTATGAGAAAGCTGGGGACTCAGCCCACGCTAAACAGTGTTACCAGAAAGTTCTGGAATCGAACATCCACAATTCCGCAAACGCATTTGCACGTCCGCTGGCGCAGAAGAAATTGGCCGGAATGTAGGTGGTAAGAAATCAGGAGAGGCGGAGACCCGCCTCTCCCGACTATCTGCTATTGATTATTGATTGACCCGCAAAAGCATCACCGTGCCGCTTTCAACCTTCACATTGTTCTTCTCTGAGCTCAACACCGAGCCTTGGGTGGAGTTCTGTCCCGATTCAAGCTTCAGGTTCGAAATGCCAACCACGCCTTGTGTGTTCCCGGTGATTTGGGGGCGAGCGCCTTGCTGCGTGTCGCTGGGGGTTGTACCCGCTGCGTTCGGAGCGGAGTTCGGAGCCTGAGCCTGCCCCGAAGCTCCTGTCGAGCTGTTGTGTCCTCCGCCCATGGGGGAAGCGGCATTGCCACCACCGGCTGGTGCGGCTTGATCATTGCCACCGCCGCTGCCGCCGTTCGGCTCATTGCTTGGAATCGCAATCACGGCCTGGATCGACATCGGTAAGTTTACATCTCCACTTTTCAAAACCGCATGATCAAAGGCGATCGCTATTTGAGATTCCTTCTGTTCCTTGCTACGAGCCTGCGCCTCGGTCACGTGTCCCATAACCTTGGTGTCCTTGGGCACGAGGACTTCACCGCTGTTCGATTTCAGGTCCATCGTAACCTTCGCGACAACCTCGTCGCCGGGCTTCGCTTTTTTTGCATCGATAGTTTTCGTCAACTGCACGGGGATCACGCTTCCCGGAGCGATACGCACCTGATGCGAAGGTTGCGCCTGATTTGCGCCCGTAGCAGTAGCTGAAGGCTGAGTGGGTGGAGCAGCCTGGGGCTCGGCTTGCTGTTGCGGCTGACCTTCTGATTGGGGCGGCGCGGGTTGGGTCTGAGGCTGTGACTGCGGAGTGCTCGGATCGGTTGTGGTGGGGGCTGACGAGCTTGGTGAAGTGCTTTGTGCGAGTGCGGCTCCGCTCACAATGGCGGACATAATTACTGCCGTGACAAGGATTCCCTTCATTGAACGGCTCCTTCCATGCTGGTGGCGTCAAAATATAGATGCCGTTTTTGTCCCGGCGGTGGGCATCTATCTGCGCCAGCACCAACCGGCAAGGCAGGAAAATGCATCGAAGCCGTATGCCGCGAATCCTCACACTCGCGCTGCTCGGTTCTGTCCTCGCCGCCTGCATCGCTTGCGCTCCGACTCAATCGCCTGACCAACTGCGCGAGAAGACTGCCGAGGCGACTGCAACTCTAAAGCGCGATACGAAGGCGGTTGCCGAAGGTCTGAAAGAGGGACTCAGCAACAAGAAATCCGTGGACCTCAACAAAGCTTCAAAAGATGACATTTTGTCACTGCCCGGGATGACCTCACAGAAGGCAGATCGCATCATCGCCGAGCGTCCCTACGCTACCACTCACCAACTGGTGACGCGCCATGTATTGACGGAGGCGGAATACGCGCAGGTTCAGGACCGCGTGGTCATTACCCGCTAAAATTCTCCAAAGTCGTTCCTGATGGCACACCCGAAGTTCCTGCGATATCATCAAAGAGATGTGTGCGACCCATTCATCGCAAGCTTTTCAGACCCATCCCTTTCAGACGGATGATTCCCGCCTGACGCCCATCCATGCCAAGGTCCTCGCCGGCCAGCGTCTTGATTTCGACGATGCCCTCGCCCTTTACCGTACCGGCGACATTCTTGCGGTGGGATGGATGGCGAACTCTGTACGTGAGCGCATGCATGGCGACAAGACTTATTTCAACGTCAATCGCCACATCAATCCGACGAATGTTTGCGTGGCGGCGTGCCGCCTGTGCGCCTTCGGACACAAGAAGGACACGCCCGGCGCTTACACAATGGCGCTTGAAGAAGCTTTCGAAACCGCGGCTTCAGGCTACACTGAGGCAGTCACCGAGTTTCACATTGTCGGCGGACTGCATCCCGACCTGCCGTTTCAATATTTTCTCGACCTCTGCTCCGGCCTGAAGCAGCGCTTTCCGCAGGTGCATCTGAAGGCCTTCACGATGGTCGAGGTCGCTTATCTCTCGAGGCGGGCGAAGCTTTCAATCCTCGAGACGCTGCAACAATTAAAAGCCGCGGGTGTGGATTCGCTGCCCGGCGGAGGCGCAGAAATTTTTTCCGACCGCGTGCGCCACATTATCTGTGACCACAAGATCGACGGCGGAGAGTGGCTTCAGACCGCCAAACTGGCTCACCAGATTGGCTTAAAGTCGAACGCGACCATGCTCTACGGGCATGTCGAGAATGACGAAGACCGCGTCGATCATCTGATGAAGCTCCGCGCCCTGCAGGACGAAACCGGCGGCTTCCAGACGTTTATTCCGCTGGCTTTCCATCCAGATAACACCCCGCTGCAACATTTGCCGAAAACAACTGGCATGCTCGACATCAAGCAGATCGCAGTCAGCCGCCTCGTGCTCGACAACTTTCCTCACATAAAGTCCTATTGGCAAATGATGACGGCGAAGATTGCGCAGATCTCTTTGCGCTTCGGCGCGGATGACATGGACGGGACAGTAATCGAGGAGAAGATTTACCACGATGCCGGAGCGACTACGCCGCAAGGCATGCGCCGCGAAGAGTTGCAGCGCCTGATCCGCGCTGCTGGCCGCGAACCCATCGAGCGCGACACCCTGTACCGGCCGGTTACGCGAACCGAGACCTCGGTGACCGTAGCAGTTTAACGCACCGCGGCATCAGTGCGGTTGCTGGTCTGCGGTGAGTTTGTGCAACTCGTCAGGCGACGCATTCAACAGATTCCGCAGCACTGCCACCTCCGCTTCAATTCCGGCCCGCAACGCCGGGTCCACATCTGGCGCAAAGAACGGAGAGTGGTTGGATGGAAGTTGAGTCCCGGCAGCTTTGGCCTCGGCGAACTTTCCCGGATCGGCTCCGCCCAGGCTGAAATAAAATCCGGGAACGCCTTGCTCCACAAAGTAGGAAAAATCCTCTGAAGGTGTGATTGGCTCGGCGGTCACGACTTTGTCTTTCCCCAGTGCCGCCTCCAGCGGCGCCCGCAGCCGACCGGCCAGCGCGGGATCGTTGTACACCCGGTCGGTACCTTCATAGCGCTCCACCAAGGGTTCACGTGGCGCGCCTGCGGCGGCGGCTTCCGCTTTAGCAATGCGCGTGATCGCGGCAAGAACCTGCTTGCGAACATCTTCTTTGAAAGTCCGCACCGTCAGCCCCATTTCCGCATGATCCGAGATGATGTTATTTTTCGTCCCGGCCTGAATGTAACCCACTGTCACTACGGCCATTTCGCCGGGCTTGATTTCGCGCGATACGATTGTCTGCAGCGCAAGAATCGTTCGGGCGGCGATCACAATGGGATCGACCGTAGTATGCGGTGCAGCGCCATGTCCACCCTTACCGTAGATTGTGATGCGAACTGAATCCGAATTCGTGTTGTAAATGCCGGGAGTGATTGAGACCATCCCCGCAGGCAGTTCGTTACCCACATGCAGAGCGAGGGCGACGTCAGGCTTCGGAAATCGAGTGAACAAACCGTCGCGGATCATTCCCTCGGCGCCTCCAATGGTTTCCTCGGCAGGCTGGCCAATCAGCATAAGTGTTCCATGCCATGAATTCTTGCTGCGCGCCATGATCTCGGCCGTGCCCAGAATGGCCGCCATATGCAGATCGTGTCCGCAAGCGTGCATCACAGGAACATCGCGTCCAGCATCATCTTTGGCGTGCACTTTACTGGCGTACGCAAGTCCGGTTTTCTCGTCCACGGGCAGCGCATCCAGTTCGGTGCGCAGCATGATTGTTGGTCCCGGGCCATTCTTCAGGATCGCGACCACTCCCGTCCCTCCCACGTGCTCAGTCACCTCATAGCCGGTGCTGCGCAGGCGTGCGGCAAGCTTTTCCGCCGTGCGGACTTCGTGGCCTGAGAGTTCAGGATTCTCATGCAGATCAAGGTACAGCGCGTGCGCGTCAGGATAGACGCTCTCGATTTCTTTGGAAGAGGGGGCCTGCGCGCAGGCAACCGCGCCAAGCAGAGACAGCAGAATAAATTTTCTGGAAATCATCGCACCGGATCATATCCTGCCTAATCTGAGGTCTGCAAACCCCGGACTCGTGAAAACAAATTCCCGGTGCGGCGGATTCCCAAAAGCGGCTATCACAAATTTTGTACGCAGCCCAATTCTCTGCTTGCCTTCTTTCTACCGGGTGTACAATCGGCTTAAGAAAGCACTTGGTTGCGCACTTCGTTAGCAAGCCGAGGCGCTCATGAACGTTCACGTCAGTTACCGTCTTCATAAAGTCCCCGCCGTCGAGAAAGACATTCAACATCAGATTGAAAAGCTGCAAAAGCGTCTGCAGGTTTTCCGTCCTGAACTCATCCACCTGAAGGGCGTGGTGGAGGAGACCTCACCCCGCGAGGGCACCAGCGTATCGCTTAATCTGCGCTTGCCTTCGGGCCAGATGGCGGTTCAGGCTTCGGCTTCGAATGCGGCGACCGCGGTGAAGACTGCATTTGAGGATCTGCTCCAGCAGGTCAACAAGCACAAGGAAATTCTCCGCGCGTCCCACAAATGGCAACGCGGGAAGCGCGGCGATAGCGCACGTCGCGGCGCTACCGTGCGGGAGGTGCCCTTCGAGCAGACCCTAGCCGCCGTGTTTCCAGCCACGATTTCTGCAGATGACATTCGCTCCTACGTAAACGTCAATTTGGCGCGCCTCGAGCGTTTTGTGGAACGGGAAATTTACTTCCGTGAAGCCCAGGAATCCATCGCCCGCGACAGCCTTTCGAAGGAAGAAGTAATCGATGAAACCATTGCCGCCGCCCTGGGCAATGGCGAGGAAAAGCCGGAACGACTCGCTCTTGAGCCCTGGCTGTACCGCCTGGCATTGCGCGCTCTGGACGACCTCTCACGAACCGATGAGAGCAATGGCAATGCCCGGCCCTTGGAAGACTCGGCCCGAGCGCGAAACGTGCGCGCCAGCGACGAGCCAGGACTGCAATTTCATCAGCCCGACGAATCCATGACCGGCGCGACCGTAATCCCCGATGCGCGCGTCGCCACGCCGGAGCAGATCATGGCCTCCGACGAATTGCTGCGCCTGATCGCTTCCTCTCTCCGCGATCTTGGCGCCGGCCCTCGCGAAGCTTTCATCTTAAATGCAATCGAAGGCTTCGGCGTCGATGAGATTTCGGCGATTACCGGTGTGCCAACCGCCCGGGTCCTCGAATTCATTTCGGCAGCACGCGACCACTTACGCAAAGCGCCGGGACTGGCCAGGTTTCAAGGCCGGTTCGCTCCGACCGGCGCCGCTTAAATCCAATTTTCAAATTCTGGGGAGATCATTCATGACCATTACTCGAGAACAAATCCGAGAGTTAGCTGATTTTCAGGATGAAAAATCTTGCGCTATAAGCTTTTACTTCCAGCCCTCTACGCCGCGCAACAAAGCGCATAAGGAAGACACGATTCTTATCAAGGACCTGGTACGCGAAGCCCTGCGCAACCTGGAGAGTAAAGGCAAGAAAGACTGTGCCCGCGCCGACATGGATCGCATCCTGCGTCTCTCGGCCGAACTGCGTAGCAATGGTACGCACGCCAAAGCCTTGTTCGCCTGCTCCGCGCAGAATATTTGGCACGAGTATGACCTGCCTGCCAACCTTTCAAATACCCAGCTTTTTGTGGATCGCCATTTCCATCTCAAGCCGATTGCGCACCTCGTGGGTGCTTCTCCGCTGCTGGGCGTAGTCCTGGTCGACCGCCAAAGAGCCCGAATCTTCGAGCTTCGCATGGATGAATTGATCGAGCGCGAAGACTTGTTTCATTCCCTGCCGCGCCGCGGCCGCAGTGACGGTTTTGCGGGCTATGACGGAGGCCACGCCCA
This sequence comes from Acidobacteriota bacterium, assembly GCA_003225515.1. Classification (GTDB taxonomy): domain Bacteria; phylum Acidobacteriota; class Terriglobia; order Terriglobales; family Acidobacteriaceae; genus Sulfotelmatobacter. Next base: position 11,654 of record QIAK01000232.1, read on the forward strand.
ACGGCGCGTGGAAGATGAGGCCCGCCAGCATTTCAAGAATGTGGCTGAGGTTTTGAAGGATCTATTGGAGAAAGGCGTTTTTGAGAAATGGATTCTCGCCTGCCAGGATGCGCACCGCTCCATGCTCGATCCTCAATTGCACTCCTATGTGAGTCAGGCTCTTATCGGCCACTTCCATGCTGATCTCGGTCACATTTCTCATGACGAGATTCGCACCCATGCGCAGGCGATTGTGGAACGCTGGCAAGCCGATCGCCGCCACGAACTAGTCACTCAGGCGCTCAGTCAGGCTCGCAGCAATGGACGCGGCGTAACCGGATTGCGACGGGTTCTGCGCTCGCTGGAACTGGGAGAAATCCAGACTCTGCTGATCGGCGAAACCCTGCAGTCGCATGCCATCGAATGTCCCGGGTGCGGGCATATCGATGCCCATCTCGTCAGCTACTGTCCCGCCTGCGGCCGCGCCACGCAAGAGATCGTCGATGTCGGTGAGGCCATTCTGCCTTGGGTCATTCGCCGGGATATCGAAACCTTCTACGTCAAGGAAGATCCCGAATTCGACAAGGTCGGCAATATCGCCGCCCTGCTGCGTTTCCGGTCCGACAATATTCAACCGATCTCGACCGCTGTCGCCGACGAGTTGGGCAGGGCAGGCGCCGCGTACCCAGGCCGCCTGCGCCGCTTCGCGAGCCGGTGAACGAAACACATCGCGATGATTACATCGCCTTGAAGGATCGCCGATTGCCAGGAGTAGAACTCTCTGGCGAAGCCATTTTTCAGGGGGATCGAAGAATCTAGACACAGGCAGAGCTTGTTCGGTCCCCGAGATTTCCGCGCGCTTGACCCCACCTGGGCCCGCCTTAAACACCAATGATGCGACCAACTCCACTACCAATCGCATGGCCCGTTCGGCTAAATAACTTTGTTCGGTACAATAGCCCGCTTATGGGCCATGAGGGCACCAGAATCATGAGTGTGCTTCTTTGGCAGACACTTCCAGGGAGGATTCCTTGACATTCTCACGCCGTGATTTTGTGAAGACGTCAGTGCTCGGAGCCGTTGCCGCAGGCGCGCACGCGGCGGTTCCCGATGCGCTCGCCAAGACTAACGCTCCACATCAGGCCGAAGCGGGCCATGCGTCTCAGGCAGATTCCTCCAAGCGTCCCATCATCATCTGCGCCAACAACGGCTATGCCTATGTCGAGGCCGCGTATGCGTTCCTGAAAGGCGGCGGCGACACACTCGAGGCCGGCGTCCGCGTTGTGAAAGGTCCCGAAGACGATCCCAAGGACGATTCCGTCGGACTGGGCGGCTTGCCCAACGAGGAAGGCGTGGTCGAACTCGATTCCTGCTGTATGCATGGGCCGACGCGGCGCGCCGGTTCCGTCGGCGGCGTGCGTAATATCAAGAATGTCTCGCTGGCGGCCAAAGCTGTGATGGAGCATACGGGCCACGTGATGCTAGTCGGGGAAGGTGCGGAGCGATTTGCCGTAACCATGGGCTTGCCCCGCGAGAACCTGCTAACCGAACGGTCGCGCAAAATCTGGCTGCTGTGGAAAGAATTCAATTCCGATCGTGACTGGTGGGGGCCGGGGCTCGCTGATCCGCATTGGCATCCGCCTGCACCGGACGCGAAGCCGCAAGCCAATCTCTTGCAGGATCGCATTGAGAAATTGCAGCGGCGCGCCGCCGGTCTCGGAATTGAGCCGGAGTTTCGACTCGCGGCAATCCGGCGCGTGCTGTTTCCGCCTTCGGGTACGATCCACTGTTCAGTTCTGAACGAGAAAGGAGAGATGTCGGGCATCACCACGACCAGCGGCCTGGCGTTCAAACTTCCGGGCCGTTGCGGCGATTCGCCCATCATCGGAGCCGGATGCTACACCGATCAAGACGTAGGTTCTGCCGGCGCTACCGGCGCCGGAGAAGAGAACATCAAAGTTGCGGGCGCGCACACGATCGTTGAGAACATGCGCCACGGCATGTCTCCAAAAGAAGCCGGCATGGACGCCCTCAAACGCATTGTTCGCAACTACAACGGCGACATGAACAGGCTCCGCTACATGGATATGACGTATTACGTTCTTCGCAAAGATGGAGCCTACGCCGGTGTATGTCTGTGGGAAGGTTATTCCGTCGGCCATCCGCACAAATTCGCCGTGCACGACGGCACGCTGCGCTCAGAAGTTGCAACCCCGCTGCTCAAGGGATATTCGCAGGACTGGCCGCCGATGCCGATAGTTCCCGAGGACTTGAAAAAAGATTCGGAGTACCTGAAGTAAGGTTCGAATCGCCAAGATCATCGAATCGCCTGCTGGTAAACGAATGCTACCGCCGTCACGTTCGTTGACGACGTAACGACGAACGACCAACGACGAACGACGAACGACCAACGACCAACGACCAACGACGAACGACGAACGACCAACGACCAAGGACGAACGACCAACGACCAACGACGACCTCCCTACAAGAACCTCACCTTCACATCCGGCCCCTTCTCCAGATGAATACTCTCCACAAACCGCACCTTAGCGGTGCGCAGAGTCATGATGACGGACGATGTCCGCGTGCCTTCACCGAAGAAGCGCACGCCCTTCATCAGTGATCCATCCGTAACTCCAGTGGCGGCGAAAATCAGTTGCTTGCCTGGAGCGAGGTCTTCGGCTTCGTAAATTCTGTTCTTGTCCTTGATGCCCATGCGCGCGAGGCGCTCTTCCTGATCCGGTTTTACGACCAGACGCCCCAGCATGTATCCATTGAGACAGCGGATTGCGGCAGCCGTGATCACGCCCTCCGGCGCGCCACCCGAGCCCATGACTGCGTGAACACCTGTGCCGATAACGGCGGCAGCGATTCCAGCGGAAAGATCGCCGTCGCCAATCAGCCGAATTCTCGCCCCGGCCGCGCGAATGTCCGCAATCAGTTGTTCGTGACGCGGGCGCTCCAGCACAATCACCACCAAATCCTCAACATCGCGGTCCAGGCGCCTGGCGATGTTCTTCAGATTGTCGGCGACAGGCGCATCCAGTTCGACTGCATCCTTGCACGATGGACCGACAACAATCTTTTCCATGTAGCAGTCGGGAGCATTCAGCAGGCCTCCGCGCTCCGAGGCCGCGAGCACGGTAATCGACCCAGGCGCGCCCGTGGCGCACAGGTTCGTGCCCTCCAGCGGATCAACCGCGATATCGACTTCAGGCACTTCCATTCCGTCAGGAAATTCGGCGCCGACTTTCTCGCCGATGTAGAGCATGGGGGCTTCGTCGCGCTCGCCCTCACCAATTACGATGGTTCCGCGCATGGGAATCGAATCCATTGTCCGGCGCATGGCCTCGGTAGCCACCTGGTCGCTGAGCTTGCGTTCACCCTGGCCCATGGTGCGCGCCGACGCGATCGCGGCGACTTCCACCACGCGCAGGAATCGCGATGCCAGGTCGCTCTCAATGTTCTCCCCGAAAGTGCGGGCCTTGCCTTCTAAACGAGTCTGGGTTCCCATGAACGTACCCCCGGCGCCCTTAGATGCTGTGATGAAGCGCCGGGTTGAGACTATAACGCAACCGCTAAGCTAATGGGAAGTTCCGATGAGAAGGATCGATATTGTTCACCGATGCGATACACACTCGGGTACACACCCGCTCCGTCACCGTGGTATCCTCCATTTCTTAACTCGGAACCCACAACAAAAATATTGATTCGGAATTGACTCCATGCCCGATGCCCGCCCGCTGACTTTGCTCTGCATCACCACCTACGAGAAGGGCCAGGAGTTCATGCGCCAGTGCAAGCGCGAGG
>QIAK01000089.1:0-974 GCA_003225515.1 Acidobacteriota bacterium
TGATTCTCTGAAACTTGCCATGACGTTGCCAGCCAGGCTTGAACCCGCGCACTCTCATCCATGATCACGAGCGTGTCAAACACAAGCATCGTGATACTGCGGCGCGCAAACGAATCGGGTTGATCGCTATTCGCAGGATCCAACGACACGGGCACGCCGCGCATGGCAACGTGCAGCACGCCTCCGTACTGCGGACGCGTTTCCGCATTCGCCCCCAGCACCCCAACCATCATGCTACTGACTACAAGCGACCGCCAGCCGAAAAGCCTCATACCGTCCTGTCTCTCGATTTCTTACCACCGCAATAGCTGTATCAGAATTTGCTTCAGTCCACAGCGCAGTAATTTCGCCATTCGAAAAATCGACGGCCGCGCTCACTGCCACGGGATCGCGGTCCGGAATCTCATACGCGCGCACCGAGTCGCCGGTTTCTTCATGATAGGTCGTGCCGAGTATTTGCCAACCTGCTCCGCATGAAGTTTTCAAAGTCGCAACATCACTGCCCCAATCGAGCTTGCTGGTCTGGTCGGTAATGCCGTCAACCATGTGTATGTGTCCGTCCGTTGAAGCGAAGAGCCATAGCAGATATTTCTCGCGTGGCAGGAATGCCGCCGAATAAAACTTGGATACGTTTTTGAACTTGCCCACCCCGGGCGTGATAGCCCCAGTAAAGAAGTTTCGCGTCGCGGCGTAAAAAGCTCCCATCTGCGGAATCGTCACAGAAGGCGCGCCCGCGCCGGGAAAAATGGGGAAAGTCCCGGCGTTCAGCGCCGCTGGAACAATCGGCCACGGGTCGTCGCTGTCGCGACAATTCAATACCAGTGCCGCTCCCGCGGATCCCCGGCAGATTACGCCGGGCAGATCGACCTCCAGCGTGCGATCTTTTGCGAGAACGATCCTGCCCCGCAAATCCCGCGGCCATGGCCGGCTATGCACGATCCCCGCCTCTTGTTCCTGCTGCCATTTTCCAGATT
>QIAK01000089.1:1129-5124 GCA_003225515.1 Acidobacteriota bacterium
CATTACGACGGAAGCCGTCGCACCTTGACGGATCTCCGCCACCCAAACGTAAGCTGTGGAATTTTCTGAAAGCGAAATCGAAACGGTCGCGGACGCCTGCTCGGCCTTCACGAATCGGATGCCGAGCCCTTCCAGCGCAGCCCGCAAACCACTCTGGATAACTTGGCCGTCGCGCCTGCCGAGAGACGATCGGTTGTCCACGGTCAACGCCACGGCTCCAGGCCCGGTCACGGCGACGATCTTGTGTGCCAGGTGCTGCTCCGGAATACTCCAATCCGCTGCGGATGCGGCAGTTGTGAATCCGAGCCCCACGAAAGCAAGCAGCACAATCGCGCGGAGGCCGTGCGCAAGGCGTATGCGGCGAATCAACATGTCAGGGATGGCCGAATTATAAACCGCTCCACACATGGCATACGCCTCTCGCCCTGTACTGTTTAGACACCGCTAAAACGTGGTGCATCCACGTACCCCTATGTCTGGGTGCCCCACGTCTCGCCGCTTTTGCCAGACGTGGGATTGTCCACATGGGATCACCCACCCGACTTGAATTTACCTGGGTTGTTCTTCCGATTGCTCGGTTTGAGGCACGCCGGTGTTCGCCACGTTCATGCTCTTCAGCACATCATTCATGAAGAATTTTCCATCCGCCGGAACCATCATGATTTGCAGCTTGTCAGAGAGTCGCTCAGCCACAATTTTATTGATCAGCAGCGGATTCTGCTTCAGAATCGCCGCCTCGCTCGATAGCCGTTCGGCATCAGCCGCCGCTGTCACCCGAATGCGATCTGCCTCGGCGTTCGCCAGTAGTTTGCGGCGCTCGGTCTCGGCTTTGCTGTCAATCACCTTGGCCTGGGCCGCAGCCTCCGCGTTCTGAATCGTCGCCTCCTTGCGCGCCTCGGCTTCCAGTTTGCTCTGCTGGATCTGCTTTTCCTTCAGCGGAAGCGTGTACTGCATCGCGTCCGATTCGCCTTTTGCCTGTAGCACGTGGACTTGCGCCTCGCCCTCTGCCTGCTTGATCTGCTGGACTTTGGTAGCTTCCGCTTCCAGTTCCGCAATCTTGACCTGCTTCTGCTTCAGTTCCGTTTCCACGCCCATTCGGTCGTTCTCCTGCTCCTTGAGCAGCAGCGTTTCCAATCCCTTCGCATATTCGTCCGGCAACTGGATGTCCCGCAGCATCACTTCTTTGACCACGATGCCATCGGCCGCAAGCTTCTGAGTGATCATGCCCGCGGCGCGCTGCCGCACCTCCTCGCGCTTTGCCGAGAACACATCGCGCACTGTGAAATTAGGAATCACCTCTCGCCATACGCTGGCTACGATCGGAGGAACGATTTCTTTCTCCACCGGATGCGGCAGATTTCCCTGAATGTAGTCCAGACGTTTCGGATCGAGGCGGTAGCGCACCGTGATCGCGAGCCCCAGTGTCAATCCCTCCTTGGCCTGCACATCCAGCAGTTGCGATCTCGACGTGACGTTCGCCGCCGACTTTTTCCCGTCCTCCGACATTCCCGTGTTGAAGACCTGATCGCGCGTGTCGAACAGCGCCACGTCTTCTACCAGCGGCATCACAAAATGCACGCCAGGATAGAGCGCGCCCGGTACGGTCCCACTCATCTCGCTGACCCGAATCCCAGCCATCCCGCTCGGCACCACTACGATGCTGAACGCAATCAGAATCGGTCCCCAGGCCAGCAATGCCAGGGCCAATGATGTGCGCCAGCGCCACTGCGGAAGCGGTGGCAACGGGTTCGCGCCTGGTGTCGCCAGCAGGCGGCGATATACAAATTCACGATACAGGTCATATCCCAAAATGCTTACTGCCACGAGAATCATCCCGAGGCCACCGGCAATCAGCAAGTACTTCAATGTCAGCATTGTCCCTCTCCTTTATTTTTATTTCCTGCAAGTCTCCAATCGTGTAGCCCAAACCAGCCCAGGTTTTCTCGGCGTTCTCCGTGGCGTTTCTCAGCGAACTCTGCGGGTTAAAGGCTTTTGACGTACCGGCGCAGTGTCAACGTATTCATCCCCGTCTTACTGCTGAATTTTCCGAATTCGCCTCGACCGCTTGCCGCGCCAGCTTGCTCGACGCAAAGAACAGGCGGAACACTTGCCCGAAGATCAGCTCTTCTGCCAGCAGCGCTACCGCCAGTGAAAAGACCATTCCTGCCACGACTGCCATGAATGTGATTGCCATTTGCATGATGCCCTCCTGAAACTTCAAAGTTTTCTATCAGCCCACTACTGCCCGCCGTCTTGTTCGGCAACCTGCTCGCTAGCCAGGGTCGCGTCGTCCGCACTTCCAAACACGGTCGCAACCTGCTCGTCGCCCTCGCCGCGAATTTGAACCACGTCGCCCGTCCGCAGCATGCTGAACAGGAGTTCCATGTCGCGATTGTGCAACCGGATGCATCCGTGCGAGGCCGCGTGCCCCACCGATCGCGGTGCATTCGTGCCGTGAATTCCATAACCCTTCTGGCTTAGTCCAACCCACCGCGTGCCCAAGGGATTTCCTTTGCCGCTTGCGATCACCGTGCCCGGCCGGTAGTAGGTGGGATTGGAAACGCGGCTGACGACTTCAAAGTCGCCCATCGGACTGGGAGTGGCTGCTGCTCCAACCGCGACTGGAAATTTGGCGAGGACATTTCCGTCTTCGATCACAGCAAGTTTGCGATCGGGAATGCTGACCAACACGACACGCTGATGACGCTCCGGAGCCGCTGCGTTCGGAGCCTGCGCGAAGGCTGGTATAGCCAGCGTGAGTACAAGCGCCGCCAGAATCCATTTCTGTATCAGCCTTCTGCATTTGCTCTCCATACCTGTCTCCCTCGCCGTGCGCAGTTAATAAAGCAGGAGGGAAGCCAAAGCGTATGTCTCTGAAAACAAAAAAGTTGCTGATTTGTGCGATAGAAAAACCAGTGGCCAGGGAACCACGCTGTGTCTTCAGAAACACAGGATCAAAACATGAATTTTGAGCAAGGGATGGAGGTGAGAAGGAAAGGAAGGAGGGAAAGGAAGGGGAGGGCTTCGAAACTCCTTGTGCCTTTAAGCGCCGGCTGCGTGCCGTCTGGGGTAACGGCTTGTGGGTTCTGTGGGTGCAGCCGGGCGATCTTAAATAATGGCCTAGTGGCCTATTTCAGTTGTCCTTATTAAGCCCCATTTAACAATGTCTTTTCTGTAATGGCGGTCACGGTTCTGGGTGATGGTCATCTCCATTTTGGCGTCCACGATCTTTCATCTCGACGGTTGCTAACTTCCGCGCACAGCCGTCATTAATCAAGGTCATTCGCCAATAACTGACCTTCTTCGCGTTGACTTCACTGCCAAGGCGAGATTATCGTTTCGCGCTATGAACGTCGTCAAGGCGACCCGCCAGTTTGAAGATTGGCTAGGCCATCGAACCGATCTGGTCAAGAAGGATTTACAGATCAAACACGTCAACATGAAGGCGGGGATCTTTCCTTTTCTCCGAGCCACCTTCTATCGTTGGGCGCAAGTCTGGCCTGACACATGTCCCGATCTGGCCAAAGCACCGCACGTTCTCGCCGTAGGCGATCTGCACGTCGAGAACTTCGGCACGTGGCGGGATGTAGAAGGGCGCCTGATTTGGGGAGTCAATGACTTCGATGAAGCTCATCCTCTGTCGTATGCCAACGATCTGATCCGCCTGGCCGTGAGTGCTCACCTTGCGGCTGAGGCAGGCCATCTGCCACTCAAACAGAAAGACATCTGTGGCTCCATTCTGGAAGGCTATGTCGAAGGATTGCGCAATGGCGGCTTGCCTTTCGTATTAGGCGAGAACAACGAATGGTTGCGCCAGATTGCCGAGAGTGAATTGCGGGATCCGGTTCGCTTCTGGGCAAAGATTGACGCCCTTCCCACCGTCAAAAGCGATGTGCCGGTCAGCGCGATCGATGCCATCGAGCACCTGATGCCAGCCCACGACCTGCGTTACCGGCTGGCAAGTCGCGTGGCAGGTCTGGGCAGTTTGGGTCACG
>QIAK01000089.1:5185-8406 GCA_003225515.1 Acidobacteriota bacterium
CTGGGCGAGAGATACCAAGGGGCCACCCGATATTCTCTATCAAACGATTGTCAGCCGCGCCGTACGCTGCCTGGATCCCTTCGTTCAGTCACGCGGACGCTGGATCGTTCGCAGGTTGAGTCCGCATTGTTCGCGAATCGAACTGGCTACCCTTCGCGCGCCAGGAAAAGAATTGCGCTTGCTTCGTGCTATGGGATGGGAAACCGCAAATATCCATCTCGGCACCCGCAATGCCCGTAAGCCCATTCTTGCCCACATGAAAAAACAAAAAGCAAGATGGCTGCATCAAGCTACTGAAGAGATGTTGAAGGGCGTCCGCGAAGACTGGAAGACTTGGCGTAAAGATGGCTACGCTTAAGCGAACTTTCTCGTTTCTCTTGGTAAAAGCTTTGGCGCGCAGGGCTTCACCGCAAAGCTCGCGAACAAATTCGCAAAGGCCGCAAAGAAAATGTAACCCGCCTGCACGCGCTACGAAGAAACGCTCGCCGCCACATCTGTGCTCATCGCACGCCGTCGCAGGGGTGCCAGCACGATTCCGCTGTCCCGGTCATAAATCAAAGTCCATTGCGGGGCGCAGGCGTCACATAGCCAGTAGTGTTCGACACGTTTCGGCTGTTTTCGGGCAAGCAGGAACGGGGACGCGGCGGTCACTCCTGGTTTGGTCATCGGGGCAGTTTCGACCAGAAACAGTTTGCCATCTCGAAGCCGCAGGAATGGTTTTCCACATTGGGAATTCGCACATCGGCTAAGCATTCTTCTTACTTTCTGCTCTGCTGAGAACCATTTCAGCGAGCGGCTGGATTCCCCATTGAAAGCACGTCATTTGCCATTCGACTCCGCATCGTAACCCCGCACGAGGCGCGACTCCGAACACGTCCATCCGTCGCATCTTCGGCCAATACTGCCGTCTGATCGGCAGTCACTGCCGAACTCCCGTCTTTGTCTTCTTGCCTCTGCTCTAGAGCCCAGCTACCATCGTCCTATGCCCAAGGTCTTGCTCTGTCCACCGGATTATTTCGATGTTGTCGACCAGAAAAATCCCTACATGTCGAGAGAATCCGCGGTGGACCGAGTGAAAGCCCGCACCCAGTGGGAAGCTCTCTGTGCTGTTCTGCAACAGAATGCATGCGAAATCGAGACCATCGACCCGGTCGCCGGCTTCGAAGACATGGTGTTCGCTGCGAATCAAGTCTTCGTCGGCGAAAAGAATGGCGTGAAATTTGTCGTGCCCAGTCGCATGCTATACCCGTCCCGGCATCGCGAAGTACCCTTCTACGTGGACTGGTTCCGCGCGCGAGGCTATCGCATCATCGAACTCGACTATGGCGACGACTATCTCGAAGGCCACGGAGATCTGCTCTGGCATCCTGACGGTTCCCGCGTTTATGCCGGCTATGGATTCCGCAGCACGCGCGGTGGCATCGAGAAATTTGCCGCTGCGATGTCCGAAATGGGAATTCCTGTAGTCCCTCTGCAGCTCATCGATCCTTACTGCTATCACCTCGACACCTGCCTCTGCCCCTTAAATAAAGACGCCGCGCTGATTTTTCCGGGTGCTTATTCGGCGGATGCTCTCGCTGCTCTGCATCAGTTCTGGAATCGGATTCATCTCCTCACCGCCGAAGAAGCACATCGCTTCATGGGGAACGGTATCGTTGTCAACGGCAAATACGTCACTCCTCATGTGAGCCCGCAGCTCAAGGTCCTTCTCCAGAAAGAGGGACTGACGCCCGTAATCGTCGACACATCCGAGTTTGAAAAGGCTGGCGGCAGCTGCTTCTGCATGAAGACATTCTTGCCGTAGATTAACCAGACGTGAGATTAACCAGGCCAGGAAAATGTAGTCGTAGAGTCGAATGAACGAAACCAGTCTATCGTCCGTTTCCAGTTCGCCGAATCGCGATCCGAGCAGCCGGCTGGTTCTTGTCGCGCGTGTCCCTCGTTTACGAGCGCTGGCATGGTCTCCCGAACATCTTTACGCTTCGCGTGGATACCACATGGTGCGCGCCCGTATCGACGATCTCGCCACCGACGAACGATGGCAGCCTGTTGCCGCCTTCCGCCCCAAATTGCGCCGTCGGCTCTCGGTCGTAAATGGCCTTACGGCGCGCTTATTCCGCGATGGCTTCCACGCCCTCGCGATTCTGCCCTCGGGCGCCCTCGTGGCCGCAGTGCCCAGAGCAATCGTTACGCTTTGGCCCCGCGACTCTGAATTCCGCATTACCCATCATATTCTCCGCGGTACGCGCCCGCTGCACATCACCGCGGTTCCCAATGGCACTCTTTTTTGGGGAGAATATTTCGACAGCCCGGGGCGCGATGAAGTTCACATCTATGCTCGAGGCACTATCCGCCACATTCACAACATTGTCCATGATCCCTGGGGAGACTGCCTGTGGGTGATGACTGGAGATTATGGCGACGAATGTCGTATTCTCCGCGCCACCTGCGATTTCAGCCGTGTCGAGGTTGTGCTGCAAGGCCAACAGCAGGCGCGGGCCGTCGCCATCATTCCCACGGAAGATTGCCTATACTTTGCGTCCGACACTCCGCTCGAACCTAATTACATTTATCGCCTCGACCGCCAGCACGCCCTCTTTCAGGTTGCTCCCATCAGCAGTTCTTCGATTTACGGGTGCCGCGTCGGAAATCGCGTCTTCTTTTCGACAATGGTGGAACCTAGCGAAGTGAATCGAGATAGCCATGTTCGCGTCTATGGAGGCCATGCCTCCCCCAATGGTCCGCCAGATTGGCACCTTCTCCTTGCTTGGCAAAAGGACCCCTGGCCCATGGCGCTGTTTCAGTACGGCAATGCCATAATGCCCGATGGAACCAATCCCTCGCCGTTCCTGGCATTGACTACAGTCGCCGTGGAATCGGACGACATGGTCACATCGCTCTATGCCGTGAATCCGTGATTTCCTGCCGGTGAATCCGCCTCACTGCCGTAATATGAATTAAAGGTCCTTGCCCACTCTCAGCTACTATCGACGCATCTTCAGCGCTTACTTTCTCGGCGGCAAGAGCCACCTCACCTTCTGGCATGACACGCCCGAGGAAAATCCCAAGGCGACTGTGAATGAACTCGGCGAATACTACATGCCGTTCGTGGAGAAGGCGAACTATGCGGGCTCCTATGATTCCGCCGGAGTTCCGCAACTCGACTATCACGGCAAGATCGGTCGCCAGTACAACCCCATCGCCATCGCGCAATACGGTCT
>QIAK01000089.1:8510-8982 GCA_003225515.1 Acidobacteriota bacterium
CTGGAGCCATCACTTCGACTGGGAATATCGCGACACTCTTAAAGCGCCATGGTATTCGGCGCTGGCGCAGGGGCAGGGAATTTCCGTGCTGGTGCGGGCTCACAAAGAATCACGGGACACGCGCTATATCGACGCAGCGCAGCGCGCCCTCGCCGCTTTCTTTCAGCCCACGACTGAGGGCGGCGTCGCCTTCACCGACGAGTCCGGCGACTTGTGGTTCGAGGAGTACATCGTCTCCCCGCCCACTCATATTCTGAATGGATTCATCTGGGCGTCGTGGGGCATCTACGACTACTATCTCGCCACAGAACATCCTGCCGCCCGTGAACTCTTCGCCCGCGCCGTGCGCACGCTGCTGCACAATCTCGAGCGCTACGATCTAGGATTCTGGTCGCTCTACGAGCAGTCCGGCACGCGACTGCCCATGGTGGCCAGCCCTTTCTATCATCGATTGCACATCGTGCAGTTGCGC
>QIAK01000090.1 GCA_003225515.1 Acidobacteriota bacterium
GGCGGTTCCGCCGAGGACCTGGCGGCATTCAATGACGAAGCTCTGGCACGGACGGTTGCCGCATCCTCAATTCCCGTGATCTCTGCCGTCGGCCACGAAACCGATTTCACCATCATCGACTTCGTTGCCGACTTGCGCGCCCCCACGCCCTCCGCGGCGGCGGAGCTTGTAATCCGCTCGCGCCAGGAAGTTGAAGATCATGCCGCTGCTTTGCACGAGCGCCTTAGCCGCGCCATGGGTTATCGCCTGCTCATGGGGAGGCAGGCCCTGACCGAACTCGCGCAGCATGGAGCCTTCGCCCGCATCATGGAACTGATCCACCAGCGCCAGCAGAAGCTCGATGATCTGACTCATCGCCTCGAACTGGCCGAGCGCCTGCTGCTTGAGCAGATGCTCCGCCGGTGGGAAAAAATTTCCGCGGCCGTGCGCCATTATGATTTACGCCTCGTGCTTTCCGGCATGCGCAAAGAACTCGACAGCGGAACCGCCGCTCTGGTCTCCATCATGCGTAATGTTTTGTTGCAATACCGCGTCCGCAGCGAGCGCTTGCAGACCGCCTTGGAATCGCTTTCTCCACTCGCGATTCTGGAGCGCGGCTACGCGCTGGTCTTTGACTCTCAGGGCAAGCTTCTGAAAGATATCCGAGGCTTGAATGTTGGCGACCAGATTTCTGCGCGCCTCGCTCACGGCCAGATCCAGGCCGCAGTGACGAAGAAAGAAGAATGAGAGGGATCATGTAAGGACGCCCGCCCTCGGCTGTCCGCCGGAGCGGGTAGCGGAAGGCAGGCCGGCAGTGGGTCAGTTTGAATTTCTTTCTTGGATGAGTCATCCCGAACGGCCCACGTTTTTCACCAGCGGGCGGAGGGACCTCGCGAGCATCACCCGTGTCGGTCCGCATGAGATCTCTCTCGTCGCCTGGGCTTCTTAAATAAAGCCGGGCTCCGCTCGGGAGGACCCTGGAAAGCTGTCTGCATTACAATTGGCTTTTCGGCAGGAGAGTGATTCGATTCATGCCAGTCATTACGTCATGGACGCAGGGCGCATGGGTAGTGCTCGACATCCTGCTCGTGGCCCTGCTCATCTATCAAGTTCTCGTAATGATCCGCGGTACTCGCGCCGCCCCCATGCTCATGGGGCTGGTCGTGATGGCTTTCATTTTTTATCTGGCACGCATTGGGGAACTTACCACCTTGAATTGGGTGGTGAGTCACTTGTTGCCCTATCTTGTGTTTGCACTCATCGTGATCTTCCAATCGGAGATTCGCCACGTGCTCGCCGACTTGGGTCGGCGCCTTACTTTTCTGCGGGGCTCTACTGCCGATAGCGATTCTTACGACACCGGCGCCCTTATCGTGATCGAACGTGAGATTGGATTGCGCACGCACATAGAAAGCGGTGTGCCGCTCGACGCACGCCTTTCTTACGACCTGCTGGCGACCATCTTTCGCCCCAGCGCCCCGCTGCACGACGGTGCCGTCATCGTTCAAAAAGATCGCATCGCAGCGGCCGCCTGTTTCCTTCCGCTTTCCATGAACCCTTTGCTTTCCACTCAACTCGGAACCCGCCATCGTGCGGGCATTGGCATCACCGAAGAAACTGACGCGATCGCCGTAATCTGTTCGGAAGAAACGGGAGCGATCAGTCTCGCGATCGGCGGAAAGATTGAGCGCGACTTAACGGTCGAGCAGCTTCGCGAGCGCATGGGCAGCGAATTGCGCCGTTACCTGGCTCCAGTCACGTTACCGACTCCCATCGCGCAAGCCGACGACGAATCAGACTCGTTGCTGGATTCTCCCTTGCGCGATCCTGCGCGCAAGGCCGAATCCTCCGCCGGAACGGAGCCGCTGCCATGATCGCATTCATTCAGCACTATGCCATGCACAATTTCGGACTAAAACTAATGTCGCTGCTGCTGGCCGCGGGACTTTGGGTTTTGATTTCACCAGACGAGCAGCCGGCAGAGGTGGCCATCCGCGCACCCATAGTATTTCAGCACGTTCCTTCGCAACTGGAAATCAGCTCTGAGGTAATCCCCGAGGCGCAAATTCGAGTGCGCGGCCCGGAACGCGCCATCCGCCAGTTGCAGGCCAACGAGATCCATGCGGAAATCGAACTCGCTGGCGTCAAGCCGGGCGATCGCACCTTTGATTTGACCTCTCAACAGGTAAAACACCCGCGCGAAATCACCGTCGTGCAGGTTGTACCCAGCCAGTTGCATCTCGCTTTCGATACGCGTATGACTCGCGAGGTTGAGATTCATCCCCAGGTTATCGGTATCCCGGACAATGAACAGTTTCAAGCTGTGGCGGACCCGCAGCGCGTGATCATTACCGGCCCCCTTCATCATGTGGAAACAATCGATGCCGCGACCACCGATCCCATTGATGCTGCCGGAATCAACGGCAGCGCTGTTTTCAACACGAATGTCTATGTATCGGACCCGCTGGTACAAGTCGTGCAGACGACCTCCATTCGTGTGACCGTCGCCGTGAAGAAAGCAGGTGATTCCCCGGTCCACTGACATTCGCGTCGGCAGTTCGAAATTGGGTTCGCATCGGCACGGCTTTACAGGTTGGAAAACTTCGCCGAATTTTGGGGCAGACCCTTCGGCTCTCACCTCGTTTATCATTTCTATTCTTCTTCTTTCGTGGATTTATCTGAAATTCTTTCTATGAGCGATCAACGGCAGTTGTTCGGGACTGACGGCATTCGCGGTGTGGCGGGAGAATTCCCGCTGACCAAACAAAGCACCTACCTCATTGGCCGAGCCCTTGGCCATGACCTGATGCGCATTACCCAAAAAGCGCAGGCCGTAATCGGCCAGGATACCCGTGAATCGAGCCGCTGGATTGCGGACCGTGTTGCCGAAGGGCTGGCGGCGGTCGGCGTGGAAGTCCACAGCGTGGGCGTGATCACGACTCCGGGAGTGGCCTATCTCGCGCGTTCGCGGGCGATGGCCGCGGGAGTTGTGATTTCGGCGTCACATAATCCCTGGACTGACAATGGAATCAAAGTGTTTTCCGGCGATGGCTTCAAACTTACCGACGCCCGCGAACTCGCCATTGAAAAAGAAATTTTCTCTCTCCTGAAGAATGGCTCCGCCGCCGATGATACTGCCCTCAAGATTCCAAAACCTTCGCTACCCGGCGAGGCGGAATTGCGTCACGCGTACGTCGAATCGCTGACGGCTAGCGTGTCTTCCAATCTCAGCAAATTGCGGGTGCTGGTGGATTGTGCCAACGGCGCCGCCACAGCTGAGGCCCCGGAATTATTTCGTAGCCTTGGAATTCAAGCGACCTTCATTCACATTTCTCCGGACGGCAAGAACATTAACGAAGGCTGCGGCGCCCTACACCCGGAGACCTTAGGGAAAATGGTTGCGGAATCTTTAGGCCAGTTTGACATGGGGGTAACCTTCGACGGGGATGCCGACCGCGCCCTGTTCTGCGATGCTGAGGGACACGTGGTGAACGGTGACGGCGTGCTCCTGGCCGCTGCCCGCGACTTGCACGCGCAGGGAAAATTGAAGAACGATACGGTAGTCTCGACCACCATGTCGAACATGGGCCTCGAGATCGCGCTCAAGAAGTCCGGCATTCGCATGCTGCGCGCCAACGTCGGCGACAAATACGTGCTCGAAGAGATGTTGAAAACGGGCGCCACTCTCGGCGGAGAACAGTCAGGCCATATTATTTTTCGCGACGTCGACGCCACTACCGGGGATGGCCTGCTCACCGCGTTGCGCCTCATGGACATCGTCATGCGCAGCGGAACCCCCCTCGTAGATTTAGTTGGAGACCTGAAGGTTTTCCCGCAGAAAATTCAAAACGTACGCGTCCGCGAGAAGATTCCCTTCGCCAGAATTCCCGCCATCCAGAACGCGATTGATGCCGCCGAACGCGAACTCAACGGCAATGGCCGAGTCGTGGTCCGCTACTCCGGTACCGAGGCCCTCGCGCGTGTCATGGTGGAAGCTGAATCCGACGAAAAAATGCGCTCCCTGACCGCAGCAATCGCCGCCGAAATTCAGAAGGCGCTAGGGGTCTAGCAGAAAAAACACGGTCATGCGAGCGCGTGAAGCGTACGTGTCGTCCTGTCTCCAAGTGCGCCATCTCCCTCAGGTCAGAGAAGGACACGGCTTCCGGTTTACAGCCGCGGAACGGCGAAACGTTTTTAGCCCAGGACGTAAGTCCTGGGAAAAAGTGCGAAAGATGAACCAGTCCCAGAGGGACGGCACAAGTCCTCACGCACACGCGCCACGCCTACCTCTTCTTTCTTTTCCCCGCCGCCCGCACCGGCTCTTCCGCCAGCACCGCAAACTGAATTTTCTTCTCCACTGGATCAATCCGGTCCACCAGCACCCGAATCCTCTGCCCCAGACTGTAAATCTTCCGCGACCGCTGTCCGATAATCTCGCGCGTATTCTCGTGATACGTATAACGGTCGTCATTCAAAGTATTCAGCGGCACCAATCCCTCAATAAACAGATCCGTTAGCTCCACAAAGAATCCAAACTTGGTCACGCTGGTGATGAGCCCATCAAACTCCTCGCCCACCCGCTCCGCCATGAATTTAACTTTCTTTCCCTCTATGAGTTCACGCTCCGCGTCGGCAGCCCGCCGCTCCGCGCGGCTCGACTCCTCCGCAATTTCGTGCAGCTCTTCAATCCCGATCG
>QIAK01000091.1:0-6466 GCA_003225515.1 Acidobacteriota bacterium
TTCCTCCAGGGAGTGTTTGGGACAGGAGCACTGATTCTCGCCGTCCGATATCTCCCGCCGATATTGGGACCTCAGCACGCAACAAACGGTCAAACCGATGCGGACCGAGCCACGCTTCACCCCAATGTTTTTGTTGGGATTCAGCGGGATGGGACCGTGTACATCGTTGCTCACCGCTCGGAGATGGGCACCGTCATCCGGACATCCCTGCCACTTGTAGTTGCGGATGAGCTTGACGCCGACTGGAAGCGGGTAAAGATCGACCAGGCGATCGGCGATAAGCGGTACGGAGACCAAAACACAGACGGGTCACAATCGGTAAGGCGATTCTATGGAACCATGCGCGAGTGCGGTGCTGCAGCGCGATGGATGCTGATCCGGGCTGCGGCCCAGCAGTGGAACGTGCCTGTGTCGGAGTGTTCCACCGAGATGCATACAGTACTTCATAAGGCCACGGATCGGCGCGCGGTCTACGGCGATCTGGCGTCGTCGGCGGCGCGCCTTAGCGTGCCGAAGATAGAACAGCTCCAGCTGAAGCAGCCTTCGGAGTGGCGGTACATTGGGAAGGGAATGACTAGCGTGGACCTAGCGCTTCTGTGCACCGGCAAGGCGATGTATGGAATCGACACACGCATTGATGGCATGGTTTACGCTTCGATTGAGCATCCTCCTGTATTCGGCGGGAAGATAAGAACTCTTGACGATCAAGACGCCTTAAAGGTTGCGGGAGTGCACGAGACCGTCAGGATCGATCCCTTCAAGCCTCCCGCCGCATTCCAGCCTTTGGGCGGCGTCGCCGTCATTGCCGATAGCACCTGGGCTGCGTTCCAAGGACGCAAAAAGCTTAAGATAACCTGGGACAACGGGCCGAATGAGTCCTACGACTCAGTCGAATACAAGAAAGCGCTCATTGAAACTGCGCACAAGCCGGGTAAGCTGATCCGCAGCGTGGGCGACTCCGACAAAGAGTTTCCCACGGGCAATCACGTATTTGAAGCCGACTATTACGTTCCGTTGCTGGCACACGTGCCGATGGAACCGATGGTGGCGCTGGCGGAATTCAAAGACGGAAAAGTTACCGCCTGGGCGCCGACCCAGAATCCCCAAGCCGCGCAGGCAATTATGGCGTCGGAACTTGGCATACCGGTCGAGAATGTGACTTGTCACGTTACTTTACTGGGGGGCGGATTTGGGAGAAAATCGAAACCTGATTACGTTGCGGAGGCCGCGGTCCTATCCAAGAAGCTGGGCCGCCCCGTGAAGGTTGTGTGGACCCGCGAGGACGATGTTAAGTTCGATTATTACAATGCTGTGGCTGCGATGTACATGAAGGCCGCAGTCGATGAAAGAGGAAAACCCACGGAGTGGTTACAGAGATCGGTCTTTCCCCCAATCACCTCCATTTTCGATGTGAACGCTGTTTATGGGGATCCACCCCACTTGGCGCAGGGTTGGACGGACCTTCCTTACGATCTTCCCAACATCCGCATCGAGAACGGTCCAGCGCAAGCTCATGTCAGAATCGGGTGGTTGAGATCCGTGGCCAATATCTATCATGCATTCGCTATTCAGTGTTTCACCGATGAACTGGCGAATCGCGCCAAACGTGATCCCGTGGAGTATGTGCTCGATCTTATCGGTCCGCCTCGTACCTTGGACTTCACCAACGTCGCATATCCGAACTATGGCGCAGACTACAACACCTATCCTTGGGAAACCGGGCGCTTGCGGAATGTCGTCGAAATGGTCGCGGACAAATCCGGCTGGGCCAGAAAAAAGAGTGTGAGAGGCCACGGGTTTGGATTCGCTGTCCATCGCAGTTTCTTGACGTATGTGGCGACCGTTGTGGAAGTGGAAGTGAACGATAAGGGAGAGATCCGCATCCCCCGGGTCGACACGGCGCTCGATGCCGGGCTGGTGGTCAATCCGGAAGCAACGCGAGCACAATTTGAAGGAGCGGTGGTCTTCGGCACGAGCATCGTGCGCAGCGGCGAGATCACTGCCAAGAATGGAGTAATCCAGCAATCCAATTTCAGCGACTATCCCGTCGCACGAATCAACGAAGTTCCGGCTCAGACGAATGTTTACATTACCGAGAGTTCCGCGCCACCCGCTGGAGTGGGCGAGCCCGGGGTTCCCCCGTTTGTGGCTGCATTTTGCAATGCGATTTTCGCTGCCACCGGCAAGCGCGTCCGCGATTTGCCATTGTCGAACAACAGCCTGTTCACATAATTGTTGTGGAGTGCGCGCGCTCAGGAGGATGTTAATGACTTCCGATGATGTCGATTCCAAGCAAACACACGCCGATTGTTCCCCATCAGCCGCCTTTGCAAGAGCGTTCAGGGTGCATCCGTTCTAGTCGGCGGCGCTGCTCTTGCTTTCTGGGAAATCGGCACCAGTAGTGAGACTCTCCCACGCAGCAATTTCGTGCTGCCAGTCCGAAAGCTTATGGCGAAAGCGGGTCAGTGCGATGCGACCAAGAATCAGGTGCAAAGGCGGTTTCGGAGAGTTTGCGGCCGTTATGATCGCCTCGACCGCTTTCTTCGGGTCGCCCGGTTGCTTTCCGGACTGCGTTTTCAAGTATTCGCGGGCCTTGCCTGCGGTTGCTGCATAGTCAATTAATTCGCGCCCGGCAAGTTTGCCGGATCGTCCAAGAAAGTCGGTTCGAAAGGGGCCCGGTTCGACCACCGTGACGCGAACGCCGAGCGGCTTCATTTCTTCCGCCAATGCCTCGCTGAATCCTTCTACGGCGAACTTGGTCGTGTTGTAGAAACCCCAGCCCGCAGAGCCGATCAGTCCGCCAATCGAAGACAAGTTGAAAATATGTCCGTTGCGGCGCTGGCGAAAGTGCGGCAGGAAGGCGCGGGTGACTCGAATGAGGCCATACATGTTTGTTTGAAACATCGGTTCGAATTCATCTTCCGACACTTCCTCAATGGCGCCGTTCACGCCATAGCCGGCATTATTGACCAGAACGTCTACGTGACCGAAGGCGGCAATCCCGCGCTCAGCAACTGATACGATTTCTTGCGGGTTGGTGACATCGAGCGTCAAAGTCTTAATGCGGTTCGGATATTGCTGCGTTAGTCTGGACAGCTTTGACACGTCGCGGGCTGTCGCAATTACACGTTCGCCCCGCTTTAACACTTCTTCTGTAAGCAGGCGCCCAAAGCCGGTTGAGGTTCCCGTGATAAACCAGACCCGCGAGAGGGTTGAGTCTTCCATTTGTTTTCTCCTTCTACTGGTGATGCAAAGAACGTGCCATACTTTTGCTCGCAAGTCCCGCATTGTGCACGGGGGAATCCATCCACGTGCGCGAGCGATGTCCTTTGACCGACGTGGGAGTCGGCATGTCGACACGAAATGTGCGACACGTATTTCGTCGAGGTTCCGCAGCGGCGGTACGGCTCTCGCTCAAACGTCATGGTGCGAACGGCATCACCGAGCGCCCGCCGCACAATGGCTTGGCCTCAGCTTTCTGGAACTAAAACTGCATGTACCGCCGATCATCGAACGCCAGGCCTCGCAGACATATTGAAGCGCGGCTGCGGGTACGTTCGATAACCACTTTGTGTGCGGGAGGCCTTGTCGCTTATGTCCAGCAGATGTTTTGTCGTTAGCTTGTTCTTAGCAACCCTTGTCACAACTTTCGCGACATCTCAATCGTTGACTTCAGGGGACATTACAGGAGTAGTCACTGATCCTTCAGGTGCTGTAATTTCTGGAGCCAATGTCAGCCTGACGAGCCATGCCACCGATGCCAAGGAGACCCACACTACAAACGCGCAGGGGAGCTACCGGTTTTCGCTGATCAGCCCTGGTCTCTACACCCTCTCGATTACGGCACCTAACTTACAGACGACTCAACAGGACGTCACAATCAGCGTGGGGCAAGCCGCGACCGTAAATGTTCAGTTGCAACTTGCCGCCGCCAATCAAACGATCGAGGTAAATGGAGAGGGTGGGGCCGTTCAGGTCCCCAACCCGGGTACTGACTTGAGCTATGTCGTGCAGACCTCTCCGGGCGCAGTGATGAACACCCAGGGAGGATACGGCAACTCCGCCATCTTCGGATTGCCTGCGACCTCAAACCTGTTCACGGTTGACGGTATGAACGAGAACGATCCGTTTCTGAACCTTAACAACAGCGGAGCGACGAACCTCCTTCTCGGCCAAAATGACATCGATCAGGCGACTGTCGTCAATAACGGTTACTCCGGTGAGTATGGAGGCCTGGCGGGCGCCAACATCAATTACGTGACAAAGTCCGGATCCGACCGGTGGCATGGAAATGCGCTCTACTGGTGGAACGGACGAACGATGAATGCCAACAACTACTTCAACAACCAGACCGGCACAGCCCGTCCCTTTGATAATGCGAACCAGTGGGCAACATCTTTGGGCGGTCCCATTCGCAAGGATAAGACCTTCCTTTTTATCAATACGGAAGGGGTGCGGGTCCTGCTTCCCACCAGCACGAAAGTCAACATTCCAAGCCCGCAGTTTGAGGCCGCCACCCAAACTCACTTGCTGACATCACCAGCTTCGATTCCGTTCTACAACCAGATGTTCTCGTTATGGAACAATGCGCCGGGAGCAAAGACCGCCAAGGATGTCTTGCCCCAAGGCACGCTCCCGGACGGGACCAGGACAGGCGATGGTTGCGGTGCCTTCACAGGATAGGTTCGCCAGCCATTCCCTGTGCACTGCAGTTCCAGTCGACGGCGGGGAATCAGACGAACGAGTGGCTGCTGAGTGCACGAGTCGACCAGAACTTCGGCAACAATGACCGGGCTTTTATTCACTTCCGCACCGACCATGGAGTGCAAGCCACTTATACAGATCCCATCAGTCCCTTATTCAACGCACTCAGTAAACAACCACAGTACGAAGGACAGCTTCAGGAAACACACACCTTCGGAAGCACCGCGGTGAACCAGTTCATTCTTTCGGGTTCATGGTACAGCGCTGTGTTTACAACCAACAGCCTTTCCGCGGCAACCGCACTGATCCCTTTTCGCCTGGGCTTCAGCGGAAACGCTTTTTCTTCTCTCGGTCGTGATCTGAATTCATGGCCACAGGGCCGCAACGTAACCCAGTATGGAATCATCGACGACTACTCAAAGGTAATCACACGCTGAAGGTTGGAATTAACTTTCATCGCAATGACGTGACGGATTACTCGCCGGGCATTGGCACCATCGGGTATAGCCAGGGAGAGGATCTGTCGAGCTTCTACAACGGAGAAGGAATCAGCTATGTACAGAACTTCTCGAACCGTCCCACGCAGCCCGTCGCAGTATATGGAATTGGCTTTTACGGCCAGGACGAATGGAGCATCCGTCCCAATCTGAAGATCACGCTGGCGTTGCGCGGGGATCATAACTCCAATCCAGTCTGCCAGACCAACTGCTTCGCGCGCCTTGCCACGGACTTCCTCAACATTCCCCACAACAGTGACACTCCGTACAATCAGGTGATCCATACCGGCATTCATCAGGCACTGGGGAAGTACACCAGTATTAGTTGGCAGCCACGGGTCGGATTCACGTGGTCGCCCTTCAGTTCGCGGAAGGGCCCTGTGGTTCGCGCCGGCTTCGGATTGTTCACCGACATGTTCCCCGCCACGATCGCGGATTACCTATTGAACAATGCTCCTCTGAATAATCTGTTTGTGACAGGCGCAGGACCTCTGGCGCCGGGCGTGACCGGCAATCAGGCGTCCCTAGCGTCGCGAGCAAATGCCTCCTTTTTGACAGGATTCTCTGCTGGCGAGACCCTGGCCCAAATCCAGCAGCAAGATCCGCTGTTCGTGCCACCCTCCTTCTACAATGCTGCGCACCGCATTATCGCTCCGCAGTACGAGGAGTGGAATATTCAGCTCGAGCAGCCCTTGGGAGCCAAGAGCAGTGTTGCAGTCAATTACGTCGGCAATCATGGCGTTCACGAGGCGAGTCAGAACGCGGGGCTCAATGCCTACGACCCTACACAGTTTGGAGACTTGCCTGTCGCCCCGACCGATCCTCGCTTCGGAACCATCACGGAGGTATCCACGTCCGCGGTCTCGAACTATAACGGCTTGAGTTTGACCGCGAAACGTCAGTTTAATTCCCTCCAGGTGCAGGCAAATTACACCTGGAGTCACGCTCTGGATGAAGTTTCCAATGCTGGATTCTTGACCTACTCACTACTGACCAATATCAGCGTGCTGTCACCGCAGGATCCCTACAACTTGCGACGTTACAATTACGGCAACGCGGACTATGACACGCGGCATTACTTCAGCCTGAACTACGTCTGGAATACGCCGTATTGGAAGGGACCGAAGCTCGCCCTGTCAGGCTGGGTCTTCTCGGGAACCCTCTTCGCACGCAGTGGCTTGCCATTCACTGTTGTCGATGGAAACGAAACGGGCGCCCTCAGTGCCAATAACTATGGTGGAAACTTGAGTGGCGCCGGCGCCTTT
>QIAK01000091.1:6569-7894 GCA_003225515.1 Acidobacteriota bacterium
AATTCTATGGACCGAAATACTTCGACACCGATTTCACCGTAATGAAGAATTTCAAGGTCCCACACTGGGAAGCGGCAAGGTTCGGTGTTGGAGCTCAATTCTTCAACCTGTTCAATCATCCCAACTTCGACCAACCCGTCGCTGATATCTCCAACTCGAACTTTGGCTCGATCATCAGCACGGTCAACACACCGACCAGCATCCTGGGCTCATTCCTCGGGGGAGATTCTTCCCCTCGACTGATTCAGTTCAAGGGATCGCTGACGTTTTAATTCTCTCCGCACAACGCTAACTTTGCTCCTCAGCGTAAGCCGGCCCTCCACGGGCCGGCTGTTTTGTCTTGGCTGTTCTCCGGCACGCGCCCTCTGCTCGTGACCGATTGCGTCGGTATGCCGACTCGCGACGATTGATCGTCACTCGCTTGCGAGCTTCAACAATGCGGCACCGTACAACGTGAACATTGGGTGGGTCTTCTTCCTGGAGGCGGAGTGCCAAATGGCGCTGGCGTGGAAGCCTGCTTGCACTCGATTCTTCGTCTGATGTGGCAGGAAGATTCGACTAGAAGTGAGGTAGGTGTCATGGAGGCGGGTAAACAAGTTTTGTGCAGCATCGGGTTCGTTGCGGTAGCGGTAATGATGAACTTGTCGATCTTGAGCGCGCAAATCGCGATCGATGAAGCCCACATTCAGCCCCGGGCGCGGGCCGCCAAATCCGATTTTCCGGGCGCTCTGGCTCAGGGTGCAACGGGAATCATTCGCAAGAGCGTCGAATTGGTATTAGTGCCGGTGACAGTCATGGATGAATCCAACCGTATCATCACAGGGCTGGAGCGGGAGAACTTCCAGCTGTATGAGGGTAAGCAAGCACAGCCAATCAAACACTTCTGGAAAGAGGATGTGCCCGTTTCGGTCGGAATCATACTCGATGTAAGTAGCAGCATGGACACTAAAATCGAGCGGGCACGCGATGCGGTGGTGGCGATGTTGACCGCCTCCAATCCTCAGGACGAGTTCTTTCTGATGACCTTCGCCGATCGGCCGACGCTTGTCCAGGGCTTTACGCCTAACGTGGACGACATTCGGGGCCAGCTCTTGTTCACGAAGCCCAAGGGATGCACTTCTTTGATAGACGCGATTGTCATGGCCATCACCCAAATGAGAAACGCTCGTTACCAAAGGAGGGCGCTGGTAATCATCTCAGACGGCGGCGACAATCGAAGCCGCTCTACCGAAAAGGAGGTCAAGTCACTAATTAAAGAGGAAGACGTGCTCGTGTATTCAATTGGTGTTTTCGATAGAGAGTTCCGCACCAGGGAAGAACGACTC
>QIAK01000092.1 GCA_003225515.1 Acidobacteriota bacterium
GGTGTGGCCTGATCTGCAGAATCAGAAAAAAGAGTACGGCAAGATCAAACATCAGTTCGGCGACCCCAACATATCGGATGAGCAGATGGCCGTAACGCCCGTTGAATTTCAGTCTACGAATGATGGTGCGATCGTGCGCGCGCAGCGCAAGGAGCAGTACGTCAAAGGAGAAAGCACGAGCACAAGCGTGATCGGCGACAACCGGAGGGACGGGATGCCTGGACAGTTCCCGGGACCCCACCAAGGCGAAAAGAAAAAAGATGTGAAGAAGGCGGATGAAGTCTGGTTCAAACTGCGTCGAACTGGCGACAACTGGACTATTGTCTCTATCACTGAGCAGAAGCCGCAGTAGAAGGGCTCTCCAGGTCCGCTGCTTTCTTTTCTTCTCGCGCTCATGCCCAAACGTGCTCACGTCGTTCTCTTCCTCGCGGTATTTGCCAACCTATTAATCACCCTGCCGTCCGCGGCAGGAGTGCCCCAGCAGTCTGCCGACACTTCCAGCATCATTGAGCAGGGTAAATTCACGCTGCACAAATTTGGAAGCCCGATTGGGCAGGAGACTTATGAGATTCGACGTGATGGGGATTCCATCGCTGCGAAGATAGATTTCAAGTTTACCGACCGCGGCTCACCTGTTCCTCTCACAGTGACTTTTCGTGCAGCCCAGGACCTGACACCGCAGGCTTTCGAAATTAAAGGTCGAACCGCGCGCAGCGTTTCGATTGATGAGGCAGTCGCCATCAACGCCGGCAAAGTTCACTTTCGGACTCGCGACAAGCAAACTGATTCCGATTCGCCGACCGGATCATTTTTCACCATTGCAGGATATGCTCCCGCGACCATGCAGATGCTCATGGTGCGCTATTGGGCCAGCCACGGATCACCTTCGCAGCTTGCGACACTTCCCGGCGGTAGCGTGAAGGTGGAACCTCGCGGGCAGGACATGATTAATCTTGGCGACAGACAGGAAATTCTCGACCGCTACACCGTCGAAGGACTGATCTGGGGACGCGAGACGCTGTGGTTTGACTCCAATCGCAAGCTGGTCGCCGAGATCTCGACAGATGCGGAATTCGATCACTTCGAAGCCATTCGCGAGGGTTATGAGAGCGGGCTTGGCGATTTTGTGGGACGTGCCGGGGCTGACGGCATGAGCGCTCTCGCCGAGCTTTCAAAGGGAATCGCCGGAAGCCGCGCGGCGACGATCGCCATTGTGGGGGGCACGTTGATTGATGGAACCGGCGCGGCTCCAGTGCCCGATGCAGCGGTCGTTGTACAAAAAGGACGGATCGTCGCCGCCGGACCGCGTTCCAAAATCAAGATTCCCAAACGTGCGACCGTACTGGATGCACATGGAAAAACCATTCTTCCCGGCCTTTGGGATATGCATGCCCACTTCGAGCAAGTTGAGTGGGGCCCTATATATCTGGCGGCGGGTGTAACCACTGTTCGTGACTGCGGCAACGAATTTGAGTTCATCACCGCCGTACGCGACGCGATTGCGCAAGGTCGCGGGCTCGGTCCCCGGCTTCTTCTGGCCGGCATCGTCGATGGGACGAGCACGTACACCATCGGTGTCGAACGGGTCGACAGCCCCGAGCAGGCGCTTATATGGACCCGCCGGTACCACTCAGCGCACTTTCAGCAGATGAAGATTTATAGTTCGGTCAAACTGGAGGAACTCAAGGTCGTCGCAGATGAAGCTCATCATCTTGGAATGACCGTCACGGGACACGTTCCCGAAGGACTCACCGCGTACCAGGTGATTGAAGCCGGACAGGATCAGATCAACCATATTGGCTATATCGCCGACATGATGAAAGGGCCGCTTCCCGAGAATGCCAGCCGGCTTGACCGCTTCAAAGCTGGGGCAAACATCGACCTCGAGTCGCCTGAGGCGCAAAAGGCTTTAGCATTTCTGAAGGCGCACCATACCGTGGTCGATCCGACGATTGCTCTCTCGGAATTCTTTACTGCAACCACGGCGAAGCCGCCAGCCAGCTTTGAACCGGGCGTGAATAAAGTCGCTCCTGAACTCGCCGAACAACTCACGGATGTAGCGCCGCCAACGGATCGGTCGGAGATCGTGGAAAAAGTATTCGAAAAAGAATTGGCGATTGTAGGAGCTCTGCATAAAACAGGCATTCCTGTCGTCGCGGGCACCGATCAGACCGTTCCAGGCCACAGCTTGCACCGCGAAATCGAATTGTATGTGCAGGCCGGATTCACCCCGATGGAAGCGATCCAGGCCGCGACGATCGTGTCGGCGAGGGCCATGGGACTGGACAAGGAATCCGGAACGATCGAAAAAGGGAAGCGCGGCGACCTGATTTTGGTGAATGGCAATCCTCTGGAAGACATTCACCAGATTCGCAATGTTGAATATGTGATCACGAATGGAACCATGTTCCATACCGCGGAACTTTGGCAGAGGGTCGGTTTTAAGCCGTGATCAGCCGGCTTCAGATCGCTCCATGGTGCGGGCCGTTCTGCCTGTGCTAGTCTGCGTTCTATGACAGACCGAATTTCCACGAAGTCTGGGAAGATGAAGAAAGCTCGTTCCAAGACCCCCTCGAAATCCCTACGGCGAAAATCCCCATTGGTTGCAAAGAATTCCAGGAATGGGGACCCCGGTGCAGGTGCGCGTCCCGGCAAACATTTTCTCAGCGACAAGGTTGGCCACTTTACCGAGTCCGTCATCCGCGAGATGACGCGGCAAGCGATGCTGCACGGCGCTGTGAATCTGGCGCAGGGCTTTCCTGACTTCCCTGCTCCCGCGGAGATCAAGCAGGCAGCGCAACAGGCGGTTTCATCCGATGTAAATCAGTACGCCATCACCTGGGGCGCAAAGAGTCTACGCAACGCAATCGCGCGGCAGATGGGCATATGGCAAGGCATTACCGTCGATCCAGAAAAGGAAATAACGGTGTGCTGCGGATCAACCGAGGCCATGATCTCGACGCTGCTCGCGGTTTGCAACAATGGTGATGAAGTCGTGATATTCGAGCCGTTCTACGAAAATTATGGGCCGGACTCAGTGCTTAGCGGGGCGAAGCCGAGATTCGTAAAACTGCGCCCACCTGTGATTGATGGCGGCGAATGGACGTTCGACGAAAAAGAACTTCGCCGCGC
>QIAK01000093.1 GCA_003225515.1 Acidobacteriota bacterium
TGATGCGCGCGAGATCCCTCCACCCGCTGGCGAAAACGCGGGCGTTCGGGATGACTCATTCAAAAAAGGAACTGACTCATCCAAGAGAGGAATTCAAACTGACCCGCTCGGGTTCGCTATCATCACTTCAACCTTCAGGCCATCTCGCATTTCTGTAAGCAGGCGAGTACGCTCATCAACTTTAATTCCACTCACCCCTTCTCCACCATGACCGCATAGTCCGTGCCCTCCCAGCGATTCTCCTGGGGCCAGAAGAACGTGAACACCGCCTGAGCGCCTGCCGGCAGCGACGCGGTTGGAAGGTCGAGCGAATAGATGCCGAGACCGGTGTCTCGCGTGTCGGTATCGTGTGAAGTGGTCCATCCGTCTACGCTCCAGTGGACTCGGGCGGGCGTTAGCAGCACGATGCGCAGCGTCTTGTTGCGCGGGACGCTGCGGGTTTTGTTGTTGAACCTCCAGCCGAAGATTTGCCGCACATGCTTATCGATCAAATAGCGCTTAACCGTCTGGGGAGGCTGATCGAAAATCTTGCCGTCGCGAATCGAGCGGCGAAGTTTGATGTACTCGGAGTGCGCCCAAACCAGCGGGCACGCCGATCCTGTCGGCTTGCCGCGGAAAAGTTCGAGTGAGGGAATGTCGGCGGCGTCCCAGACTTGCTCGGGGAGCAGACGGCTGGCACCGGCCGTGGAATTTTCGATCACGGTAAGCAGGGCTTCGGCCTCATCGCGGTGTCCGGCTGCGAGGGCGTAGTGAGCGCGCTCTCCGGCCAGCAGAGGCCATGCCCGCCCAATGCCGGTGCCGTCAAACGCTGAGCCATCTTTATGCTCGCCATAGCCGTCGCCGTTGTAGCGATACCAGCACGGGCCCTGGGGCAATTCAACCGCGAGCAGAGCATCGATGGCGCGCAGAGTATTCAGAATTCGCGGATCGTCAGGCGCGCGCAGGCCGAAGCGCACCAGCGCCAGAGCATCGGGACTGATGATATGGTAGGCGCGGTCTCCATCCTGGCCCCCGTCCTGACCGGGCGGACGGTTCTTGATGGGAACGAATCCCTGCGTGGGCGAGGCCGCGCCATCGGTATCGGGCGGCGCGATGCGCACGTAATAACCATCAATGCCCAACTGCTCCGCCAGATCGCCTCCGGTAGCGTAAACCCAGCGCTCGATGTTGTCGTTCCAGGCGTCGGCGGCGTCACGCATAGTGGGCGCCTGATCGGCATGCCCGGTCAGTTCCGCGATTTCAGCCGCGGCGAGCAGCGCGGAAATTTCTGCCGCGAGAGTGAATGGCGAATAGCCCGCGTCTTCTTCCCAGCGATCCTGTTGCGTGACCGGACCATTTCGAAGAATGAAGCTGACGGCGTTGCGCACCATCGGCCACCAGCGGTCGAGCTTGCCCAGAGACTCGGGCGCTTGGCGGCGCAACAGATCAAGCAGCAGGATCGGGAACGCGGTTTCGTCCATCTGGATGCCGCTCCAGTAAGGACGTCCGTCAAGCCACAGATTCTGCGCCCAGTTGCCGGCGGCTTCCTGCGTGACTTCGAGATAGCGGAGGACGCGAACCGCGTCGGTGACGGCTCCGGCGGCCAGTAGCGCACCCGCGGTTTCGACCAAGTCACGCGGCCACACCAAGTGGTAGCCGCCGAGATCTTCGTCACCCTTGTTGAATCCCCAGGGAATCGATAGGCTGGCGATGATGCCGCCCAGAAAATCTTTTGATTCATGCGTGCGCAGGACGGCGGTTGATGAACGGTAAAGATCGAGCTGACGCAGAGGATCGTCCAGCTTGAGCAGCTTGGACTGCCAGTTGCTCCACTGCGACACGTAGTGCCGTCGAGTTTCTTCGTAGTCTTCGAAGAGTGTGGATCGCGCCTGCTGCCCGGCCTCACTCCAAATGGCTCCAAAGCCCAGCGCCAGCACAAATTCACCCTCGCATGCGGCGAGATCGATTTCTCCGGTGAAAGCAATGTTGCCGTTTTCCGCGCGCGTGTACTCCCACTCCATCTGAAAATGCTGCGAGAGATCCTGCCAGCCGTCGGAGGCGCCCACAAATCCCACCGACATCTTTTTCCAGGGCGCCGTGGATGCCAGTGCCAGTGTCGCGCCACCATGCTCGGCAAGAAACATAGGGAAGCCCTTGTAATCGCCGATCCATCCAGTGTTTCCGTATCCGCAATTTGCCAGATGTGGCGAAAGCAGAGCGTATAAGCGATAGTCGGAAAGTGTCCCTTGCAGGGGCTGGAATCGAACTTTCTGCAGAACGACGTTGCGGTAAGGATCGGTCAGCACTTCCTTGTGAATGCGATAGCGTCCGCTAATGTCGGTGTTGATCAGCTCGAATACGGGTATGCCGGGCTGCAAAGGGCGGTTTTCAAATGGTTGGTAACGACGAATCCCAAATCACGAGTGCAGGCCTGATCGACGCGGGGAAAATAGACTTCGTTGAGGATGCCGTGACTCAGCGTGAACCAGACCTTGCTGTGTTGATTCAGGGCAGTGCCGGCGCCGGTTTTGGCGCTCGAAGTCCAACGGGGAGGAATTCCCGGCCAGCCGGGCGCATAGCGTATAGCGGAATCAGCCATTCGAAGATCTTTCCTTCATTCGCGCCGATGTTCCACGGGCGCAATTGACAAATGTTTTACAAGCGGAAGCCAGTAATCCCGCAGCAGGCGACATCTAATCGGTTATCGGCCCTGAGAGATGTAAATTGCAACTGAGTACAGATGAACGATAATAGATCAAACGAGAGCGGAAACATGGGGAAAGCTACAGAGCGTCGGGCGTGGAGCATGGTAGCAGTCTTCTTTATGTTTATGGGCTGCTGGATGTGCTGCGGCATGGGTCTGCTGGCGCACGGCGAAGATATTCCTGCGCGAGTTGCAACTCCGCTCGATCGTGGCTTCTCCGGGCTGTATAACCTCGATTTTGCCGGAGCTCAAAAGGATTTCGCGGCCTGGGAGGAGTTGCATCCGGACGATCCGGTGGGTCCGGTGAGTGAGGCGGCGGGAGTTCTCTTTTCCGAGTTCAATCGGCTGGGAGTCCTCGAATCGCAGTTCTACGAAAACGATGACGCTTTCGTTGGTCGCCCTAAGCTGGCAGCCGATCCTGGGTTGCGGAAAAATTTTATGGCGGCGATAGCAAGGGCCGAAAGTCTTGCGCACGCACGATTGGCGAAGGATCCCAAAGACCGCGACGCGCTGTTTGCCTTAACGCTGTGTTCCGGCTTGCAGGCCGATTACGCGGCGCTCATCGAAAAGCGCAACCTGGCATCGCTGCATTTCACCAAAGAGGCTTCGGCCGAGGGGCAGCAGTTGCTCGCGGTTTGTCACGACTGCTACGACGCTCTGCTGGCGACGGGCTTCAGTAAATACATCATTGGCAGCATGGCAGCCCCGGTTCGTTGGATCCTTCGCATGGGAGGACTGCCCTCCGACAAACAAGGCGGAATAGAGGACCTGCGTACCACCGCCGAGCGCGGTCATTATCTTGCGCCATTTGCGCGCATCCTGCTTTCCATTGCGTATGTGCGCGAGAAAGATAAGCCTCGCGCTCTGCAGTTGCTCACAGGACTGCAACAAGAATTCCCGGGGAACACGCTTTTTCCACGGGAGATTGCGCACCTTCAAGCAAAGCATTAACTCGCCTGCGGAACTTCGTTCTCACAATTTCGATCGTGGCTGAATTCGAGACATCGAGACTCGGATTACAGATCGTGTTTGGGTCTGGACGAATTAATTCCTGGACGCGCGCACGACAGTAACTTGCCTGATTTCCCATCGCCAATGCAATCTGTAATGTTGAGCCAGTAACAGAATTTCGTGCCTGAATCTTCCTCGCAATTTCCAGCCAGGGGCCATTCATCAGAAATTCACCCATTTGTAACCGTCCTGTAACACCGTCCCGCTAAAAAGAGGGACATAAATTCAAGGAGGAACTACCTGGTGATGCGCAAAAGTTTGCTGCTGTTTGTGTGCGCTGTAGCGTCTCTGGCTTTCGGGCAGACGACCTTAAACGGAGCTGGCGCGACGTTCCCCTATCCCATGTATTCGAAGTGGTTCAGCGAATACCACAAAGTTCATCCTGAAATTCAAGTGAACTACCAGTCGATTGGCAGTGGCGGCGGGATCCGGCAGGTGACCGAGGGTACCGTGGAATTTGGCGCCAGCGATATGCCAATGACGGACGAGCAACTTAAAGAGGCCCAAGCCAAGCAGAAGACAAAGATTTTCAATATTCCCACGGTACTGGGCGCGAACGTCCCGGCCTACAACGTTCCGGGAGTTACCGGCGAAGTCAAGTTCACTCCCGATGTGCTGGCTGGAATCTTCCTGGGAAAAATCTCAAACTGGAATGACCCTGCCATCAGCAAGATCAATCCGGATGTGAAGTTTCCGAATCAGGACATCATCGTGGTGCACCGCTCCGACGGCAGCGGCACGACCTTCATCTGGACTGATTACCTGTCGAAGGTCAGCCCGGAATGGAAGAGCCAGGTGGGCAGCGGCACATCGGTGAAGTGGCCGAAGGGGATGGGCGGAAAGGGAAATGAAGGGGTTGCAGGCTTCATTCGCCAGCTGCCGGGATCGATCGGATACGTTGAACTGATCTACGCGGTTCAGAACAAAATTCCTTACGGCAGCGTGCGAAATTCAGCGGGCGTGTTTTTGAAGGCAACGCTCGAAGGCGTGACCGCGGCGGCTGCTTCCGCGCCGAAAATGCCGGCGGATTTTCGCGTATCCATCACCAATGCACCCGGCAAAGATGCTTACCCGATTTCCAGCTTCACATGGCTGCTGATTCCGGAGCAGTCGAAGGACGCGAGCAAGGGCAAGATTCTGGCCGATTTTCTCAACTGGATGGTTACTGATGGGCAGAAGATGACTGCCGAGCTCTCTTACGCCCCGCTGCCGGAAAGTGTAGCTGCGAAAGTGAAGGAAACCATCAAGCAGATCAAGTAAGGCTTCCGCAATTATCGGAAATTCTCATTTACAGCAGGACAAAAAAGGAGAGAGAACAATGAAGTGTGCGTGGAACGTGTGTGCAATTTTGTTAATGGCAACAGGGCTGGTCGCGCAAACCAGCACCGGGCCCAAACCAAGAAAGGCGAAGGCTGCGGGCGCCACGTTGACGGCGGCTGACGTCCAGTCATTGAAGGACGCCATGGCCGCGCAACAGGCGGCGCTGGCGCAACAGCAACAACAGATTCAGGAATTACGTGAGGAACTGCGGCATAAGGACCAGGCTGTGCAACAGGCACAGTCCAGCGCCACCGATGCCACAACAAAAGCGGATGCAGCCCAGGCGGAAGCCAGCCAACAGCAGCAGTCTGTGGTCGCCCTGAAAAGTGACGTGAGCGACTTGAAGACCAACTTGGCG
Organism: Acidobacteriota bacterium; assembly: GCA_003225515.1. GTDB lineage: Bacteria > Acidobacteriota > Terriglobia > Terriglobales > Acidobacteriaceae > Sulfotelmatobacter. The sequence continues at coordinate 5,373 of QIAK01000093.1, forward strand.
AACACCGTGGTCACGGTGCAGGAAGCGCAGAAGGCGGCTACCGAGCCCCCCACCACGCTTCATATGAAAGGCGTGACGATTACGCCTGGCGGCTTTTTCGCGGCTGAATTCGTGCGGCGTTCACGCGCACTGGGGGCGGACATCAACACGCCTCTCAATGCAGTGACCATGCCCGGCGCTTCGGCCAACCATCTATCAGAGTTCTTCGGCTCGGGACGCCAATCCCGTGTGTCGATGTTGGTGGAAGGGAAACTCGCGCATGCGAAGCTTACCGGATACGTGGAGGCCGATTTTCTCTCGGCCGGTATAACCTCCAATAACAACCAGAGCAACAGCTATACCCTCCGCCAGCGGCAAGCCTTTGGCCAGGTTGCCTTCGATAACGGGTTCTCCTTCACAGGTGGACAGATGTGGAGCCTGGTTACGGAAACCAAGAAGGGCGTAGACAATCGCAGCGAAGCT
>QIAK01000094.1:0-1024 GCA_003225515.1 Acidobacteriota bacterium
TGTGCTTCCCCGGCTCTGGGCGACTTAGCGATCGCGTCAAAAGACCTCTAGTCCTTGCGCACGAAACTGCGCGCAAGCGTGCTCAACCGCGTCTCCTGTCGGAGGCTGAAAGTCATTGAGCGTGTAGTTGAGTTTAAGTTCCTTCCATTTGAATCGGCCCATCTGGTGAAACGGCAGAACATCCACTCTCTCCACAGTCCCGAGACCGGCGGCGAAGCTCGCAAGCCGGGAGATGTGTTCGGGATCGTCGGTCAGTCCAGGCACGAGGACATAGCGCAGCCATACCGGCTTTTTCCGGTCGGCCAAACGTCGCGCGAAGCCCAGAACTGGACCTACTTCCATTCCGGTGACTTGCCGATGACGTTCGGCATCCCAGCATTTGATATCCAATAGCACCAGATCGATCGTGTCCAGTTCCGCATCGCTGAGGCGGTCCCCCAAGCTGCCGTTCGAGTCCAAAGCAGTGTGAATCCCCATTTCTTTTGCCGCCGTAAACAGCTTCACGGCGAACCGATCCTGCATGAGAGGTTCACCACCGCTCAAGGTGAACCCGCCGGACATGATCTTCAACCCGGCGCGATATCTGCCAAGCTGTTCAATTGCCTTGCTAATCGTGACTGGGATTCCGTTGCTCAAGGTCCACGTGTCTGGATTGTGACAGTACACGCAACGGAACTGGCAACCGGTTGTCCACGCCACCACGCGCACACCGGGCCCATCAACAGTGGAGCCGGTCGTGAACGAGTGAAGGAAGCCCATGTCTCCCGTGGCCAGCGCCGTGCGCACATCTGATTCCGGCACACCTCGACCCAGGTTTACGCGGAGCTCAAACGGGCTCTTGGCTTGTAACGGAGGGCTATTCAGTTGTTGTTGTTCACTCATTGCATGCCTAGTTGCCGTGGAACGTCCGATTAACCACATCCATTTGCTGCTCTCGCGTCAGGCGCACGAAGTTCACCGCATAGCCTGAAACACGGATTGTCAGCTGCGGGTACTTCTCCGGATGGTCCATCGCGTCCAAAAG
>QIAK01000094.1:1071-1554 GCA_003225515.1 Acidobacteriota bacterium
GGCGTCGAGCATTCCCCGGAGATTGGCAACCCGGTCTTCCGCAACCCTCCCGAGACCTTCAGGAATTAGCGTAGACGTGAGCGAAATGCCGTCGGCGGCGTCGCGAAACGGAATCTTCGCCACCGACGCGGCCGAGGCATGTATTCCGTGCGTGTCGCGCCCATGCATGGGATTGGCACCGGGAGCGAATGGCTCTCCGCGCCGCCTGCCGTCGGGTGTGTTTCCCGTGTTCTTTCCATACACCACGTTCGAGGTGATCGTGAGCACCGACTGGGTATGCAGGGCGTTTCGATACGTGGGGTATTTCCTTAACTTTTTCATGAACGTGCTGACCACCCAGGCTGCGAGCTGGTCCACGCGATTGTCATTGTTACCGAATTGCGGGAACTCTCCCTCGATCCGATAATCGGTGACCAGACCGGTTTCGTCACGAACCAGTTGAACCTTTGCGTAGCGAATGGCCGAAAGGCTATCGGCAATCAC
>QIAK01000094.1:1676-2536 GCA_003225515.1 Acidobacteriota bacterium
CGAAATCCAAGTACTCGCCTTCGACCGCGTCGCTTCGTGGACCGACCTCCTCACCGCTAATTTCGTCTCTGCCGCCATTGATGGCATAGAGCAGGCACTTGGCAAGGTTGGCGCGCGCGCCAAAGAATTGCATCTGCTTCCCTACCAGCATAGGAGAAACGCAGCAGGCGATCGCGCCATCGTCACCCCACGAGCGACGCATGATTTCGTCACTTTCGAATTGAATGGAGCTGGTGTCGATCGCTACCTTTGCGGTGAAACTGCGGAACCCGTCGGGAAGCCGCGGCGAGTACCAGATTGTCAGATTCGGCTCGGGCGCGGGGCCCAGGTTGTAGAGCGTCTGGAGAAAACGGAAGCTCGTCTTGGTCACTAGAGTTCTTCCATCGTCGCCCATCCCGCCGATCGACTCGGTTACCCACGTCGGGTCGCCGGCAAAAAGTTCGTCGTATTCCGGAGTGCGAAGAAAGCGAACGATCCGCAACTTGATGACGAAATCGTCGATGATCTCCTGCGCCTGTGTCTCCGTGAGTGCCCCAGCAAGCAGATCGCGCTCGAAGTAGATGTCGAGAAAGGTCGAAGTCCTTCCCAGTGACATCGCTGCGCCATTCTGTTCTTTCACGGCCGCCAGATATCCGAAGTAGAGCCACTGCACGGCTTCCCGGCCGTTGCGAGCGGGAGCCGAAATGTCGTAACCATAGCTGGCCGCCATCTGCTGCAACTCTTTCAGAGCGCGAATCTGTTCGCTCAGTTCTTCGCGGTCACGAATAATGCCATCAGTGGACATAGCCGAGTCGAGGCCGCTCTTCTCTTCCTGCTTCTCTTCAATGAGGCGTGAGACTCCATAGAGGGCCACGCGGCGA
>QIAK01000094.1:2594-6096 GCA_003225515.1 Acidobacteriota bacterium
GTGAAAGACATAGTGCTCTCAACACTTTTCCCATCTCGCAACGCGCACAGACTGGCGCCGCTTCCAAGACATGTGGATCAGGCTCGTACCCGTAGGTCTTGAGCGCATTCACAACCATGCGGAATCCACCATTCGGCATAATGGCCCGCTTTAGCGGTGCCTCCGTCTGGAGGCCGACGATGATCTCGTTCTCCCGATCCACATAGCCCGGCTCGTGCGCAGTAATGGAGCTTGGAATCTGCGAGATGTCGAGCACGCCCTTCTTTCGCTCCTCCACAAAGAGCTCGGACAGCCGGTTCCATAGCTTCGTTGTGCGTTGCGTTGCGGGCACAAGAAAAGACTCGTCGCCTTCATAGGGGGAGTAGTTCTGTTGGATGAAGTCGCGAACGTTGATCTCTTTCTGCCAGAGACCGGTCTTGAATCCCTGCAATTGGAAGGCCACCCCTGCTGTTTTCATTTCGTGCAACAAAGCAACAACCATTGGAGTTCTCCTACTCTATCGATTAAGTCCACTTCATCGGCGAGGTGGGTGCTTGAAGATCGGACTGGATGGCGCCTCTATCAATGTCTTTCATCCGCTCTAAGGGGGGCGGCGCGTGCCACTCAACGGTCATGACCTGACAACTTCCGCGTTTCCGGATCGATTTTGCGCCGATGATGGCACGCGTTTCGCTCCGGTCAATCGCAGTAGCGAGCCGGTGTGGCGCGCGATCATGAGTTCTTCGTTCGTTGGAATGACCCACACCGAGACCTTGCTGCGCGGAGTCGAAATTCGTGGTTCTCGGTTTTTGTTTGCTTCCGAATCCAATTCCACGCCCAGCCATGACGAGGCTTCGCAGATGCGACTTCGAATCTCCGCAGAGTTTTCTCCGATGCCGGCTGTGAATACGAGGCCGTCGAGGCCCCCCAAAACCGCGGCCAAGGCGCCGATTTCCTGAGTGACGCGATAGACGAAATAATCCACCGCCAGTCCCGCCTCCGGCTCGCTCCTGCCTAATAGGTCACGCATGTCATTGCTGATGCCGGATATCCCCACCAGGCCTGACCTCCTGTAAAGAATGGCTTCCACTTCCTTCGCAGACATTCCGAGCGTCTGAAAGAGATACAACACAACACCAGGATCAAGCCTCCCAGGCCTTGTGCCCATGCACAATCCATCCAGTGCCGTGAAAGACATAGTGCTCTCAACACTTTTCCCATCTCGCAACGCGCACAGACTGGCGCCGCTTCCAAGATGCGCGACGATGACGCGACCGTGGGCGATTTCAGGAGCCACCTCGGGCAGGAGGGAGGAGATGAATTCGTATGACAGACCATGGAAGCCGTAGCGCTGCAGTCCAGCCTTGCAGATATCTGCAGGCAGCGGAATCAGTTCAGCAACCCGCGCGTGGCCACGATGAAAACTGGTGTCGAAGCACGCTACTTGCGGAACATCGGGAAGTTGTTCGAAGACTGCTTCGATCGCCGCGAGATTGTAAGGCTGGTGAAGAGGGGCCAGAGGGATAAGCTCCTGGAGTTCTTTCAGGATTTTCTGATTCACGATCACCGGCCGTTCGTGCCGTGGTCCGCCATGAACAACACGATGGCCGACACCGAGCACTCGAGCTCCGCCCCACTGAGATCGCAGCCAGGAAGCCAATGCGTCAATGGCGGCATGTCCATCACGGACGGCGGCGTCCAAGCGGTTATCTGCGAGGATCTCGCCCTTCGTACCCTTTGCCGATAACCGCGGAGATGTCCCGATGCCCTCAATCTGGCCACGAGCGGCGATTTCCCAGCTCTCCTGCACCGGACGGCGGAATACGCAGAACTTCAGGCTTGAGGAGCCTGCGTTGAGTGTGAGCGCGTAATCGTCCATAGAACCTCTGTTATAGCTTCTTCCGTCGTGCGTGGGCCGCGAGCATTGCGACAGCGCAGCTGGCAATCCGCGATCGCACACCGTCAGCCCGGCTCGTAAGGATGATCGGCACTCTCGCCCCCAGCACCAATCCGGCGCTATCCGCGTTGGCCAGAAAGCTCAGTTGTTTGGCAAGGATGTTCCCGGCTTCAAGATCCGGCGCCAGCAGGATGTCCGGATCGCCGGCGACCTCCGAGTCGATGCCCTTCATCGTGGCCGCATGTCTGCTGATTGCGTTGTCAAAGGCCAAAGGCCCATCCAGAATGGCACCCTTGATCTGCCCACGCTCCGCCATCTTGCAAAGCGCGGCGGCATCAATCGTCGCCGGCATTTTCGAAGTCACCGTTTCAACCGCAGCCAGAATCGCAACCTTGGGCCTCTCAAGGCCGAGTGAGATCGTCAGGTCGATGGCGTTCTGGCAGATGTCCACCTTGTCTTCCAAAGTGGGAGCAATGTTGATCGCGGCGTCGGTTACCACCAAAACCTTGTGATAGGTCGGGACGTCCATGACGAATACGTGGCTGATCCTTCGCCCCGTGCGTAACCCTCCCTCACGAGAAACGACCCCGGCCATCAGTTCGTCGGTGTGGAGGCTGCCTTTCATGAGAAGTTCAGCCCGGCCTTCACGCAGCAATGCAACCGCCTTTGAGGCCGATGCAACACTGTGCGGAGTATCGACAATCTCGAAATTCTTCAGATCGATCGCTGCTGACTTGGCGGTAGACTCAATCTTGGCGCGCGGGCCAACCAGGATGGGCACAATCAGCCCCTCCTGTGCGGCCTCGATTGCGCCAGACAGCGCGGCTGCTTCGCATGGGTGCGCCACGGCGGTTGGAACCGGGTCCAGGCTCCTGCACCTCATTAACAGTTGCTCGTACTTTCCGGTTCCCGTTTCCGTTGCAATGCCTCGAATCATTCTCTAACCCTCCCCCTTACTTGCTCCGACGAACCGCGGGCCGCAGGGCCGGTCTCCTTTAGCAGAAAAGTGAGGACGATCGCCACCGCTACACCGAATAAGAGCGGCGCAAATGCCGTTTGGTAATGGCCCAATTCTCTTTGCGTGGATCCGGTGGATACGCGTAGAAGAAGCCATCCGAAGACTGGCCCCAATAGAGCACTGAAGGTGAAATTTAGGAAGTTGATAACGCCAGTTGCCGTGCCTCCATACTGCGGAGGATTGGCCTCTTTTATTACCGTATAGGGCAGCATCGCAGCGCCTGACGCCATTCCGGCCAATAAACCAAGCGTGTAGCGCGGTAAGCCCCCGGTAGGTCCGAACAAAATCCATGCCAGGCATCCCAGAAGCACGACTGCGCCTCCGATGACGACGGGCTTTCGGCGTCCCATTCGATCCGAGATGAAGCCAAGGAGAGGACATCCAATAATCCAGCCGAAAGGAACCGCAGCCGAGCGCATGACTGCGGCGGCATAGTCCAGGCCGTGTGCCTCTTGCAGATAGCGCACGCCCCAGATCATGTCGAAAATTGTGGTTGGAATGAACAACAGACCCGCGATCAAACCACAGAGGATCGACTGCGGGTTCCTGAACACGACAGAAAAAGGCTTGATCGCCCCTTTCCATCCGTGGCTGGATTGTTCGAACTC
>QIAK01000095.1:0-1393 GCA_003225515.1 Acidobacteriota bacterium
CTTCGCCGTAGACGCGAGCCGTGGGAGTGACCGCGTCGGAAGCATGCTTGCTGTAGGATGCAAAATCGCGGATGGCTGCGAAGCCCCCGCCGGCTATAACCGGATCGGCGACAGCGTAAATGTATTCGTAAATCTTGCCGGGTTGAAAGCCGCCATTCAGATGGATGTGGCGATTGCTGGGCGTGAGTTTGCCATCGACAGTCTGGGCAAACTGCCATTCCGAGCGGGGAATCACGGTCCGGGGTGCCTCGCGGGAACCGCGGACCGTCAGGCTGTTGCGTGGGTCGTCGAGTATGGCAACCGGATATTCAGTTCCCCCGATGTTGCCCATGATGAGATGCCCGAGCGGAATGTCGGGCATCGCTTGCGCGAGCATCACGTCTCCGCGTAGCAGACCAGTAATGGTATTTCCGTTTTCTTTCGCAACTGGCGCAAAGAATCGCAGGGCGTTCGCGCCATTCGCATCCCATTGCCATCCGAGGCTGACAATCGTAAATCCGTTACGCAACAACCAACCGTCGCCAGCATCGGCGGGAGAGAATGCGCCCCTGCCCTCGATTGGGAACTTCCAGAAGCAACGATCCGTTGCCCCGGCCGGCGTCCTTGGGGCGGATGGCGATAAAGCCGGAGGAGAACTCGACCTCGCCGTCTTTCAAATTCACTGCATTGGCGAGGTCAACGATTCTGCGGTTGTGCGGATTGGCAATCGGCAACGAGAAGTAGACCCGTCCGGTGATGCGCTCATAGCTCCCTATGTTCCCGAAGCGCTTACCGTTAAGAACATCCGTACGGGAAGAAACCTCGACGCGCAGGACCCGCGCATGCAACGGCAATACGGTGAGGGCCAGCAGAAACGCGGCAGCACAAACAGGAAGACGCATGCGCGGAAGGATAACACGGCGGTTGCGCATACCTGTTCTGCTCCGGTGTACAATTTCTCGCACTCTTAAAATGAATCCATCACGGGGATGAACCATGAAGAAAGTCCTCCCGCCGTTCGCGATGTTGGTGGTCTTCGCTGTTGCATTCTGCTGCTTCTCATTCGCGCAGCAATCGGAAACTCCAAAGCCTTCCTCTTCCAGGAAGCAGGCCGCCACGCAACCACAGGAGAAGCCTGCGGAGAGCGCGATAAAGCCGGAGATTGCTCCCGAGCCGAAGCCCGCAGCTCAAGCGACCACTGGCGACAAGGAAAAAGATAAAGAAGAGCACTTCGACATGACCGAGATACCTGCGTCGGTCACGCACCACCAGATCTCCGTTGACGGAAAAGTGCTGAAGTACACGGCGACCGCGGGACGGCTACCAATCAAGCGGGGCGACGGCCGGATCGAAGCGGAGATGTTCTACGTCGCATACACACTTGACGGCCAGGAGGCCGCCAAGCGGCCGCTCA
>QIAK01000095.1:1463-4964 GCA_003225515.1 Acidobacteriota bacterium
CGCTCGGACCGCGAAAAGTCGTGCTGCAGGCGGATGGCTTCATGCCGCCGGCGCCATACCACATGGAGGACAATCCTTCCACGCTGCTCGATAAGAGTGACTTGGTTTTGATCGACGCAATTGGAACCGGATTCAGTCGCGCGGGAGACGCCGAGCTGTTCAAGAAATTTTGGGGCGTCAAGGGCGACATTGAAGCGTTCAGCGAATTCATTCGGCTCTACATCACCCGCAATGAACGGTGGACTTCGCCGCTGTTTCTATTTGGAGAAAGTTACGGCACGACGCGTTCAGCGGGTATCGCCGGATATCTTGCCGACCGCGGGATTTCGTTCAACGGAATCACGCTGCTGTCGACCGTGCTGAATTTCGAGACGCTCGAAGAAAATCCCACGAACGATCAACCCTACATTTTTCTGGTTCCGTCGTTCACCATGATCGGGGGATATCACCACAAACTGGCGGCCGATCTGGCGCAGGACATGAATCGCGCGCGGCAGGAATCAGAGCAGTGGGCATCGACCGAATACGCGCAGGCTCTGGCCAAGGGAGACGCGCTCACGCCTCAGGAGCGCCAGAAGGTGATCGATCAACTCGCTCGTTTCACCGGACTCAGCAAAGAAGTAATCGATGAAGCCAATCTGCGCATCAACGTGCGCAAGTTCACGCACTATCTTCTGATCGATCAGAAGTTGCGCGTCGGCCGCCTCGACGGGCGTTATACCGGGCCCGATCCCAATGGATTGCTCGATACTCCCATGTACGATCCCACGGGGTCGGCGACGCAGCCGCCGTTCACTTCGGTATTTAACCATTACATTCGCACGGAACTGGGATACAAGACTGATATGCCCTATTACGTGCGGGCGCAGGACATTGGTTTCGATAAGTGGGATTGGGGTTCGGCGATTCAGGGCTTTCCCGATACTGCATCAGCGATGCGAACTGCAATTGTGAAGAATCCGTATCTCAAGATTTTAGTGATGGAAGGCTATTACGATCTGGCGACCCCGTACTACGCGGCCAACTACACAGTCGACCATCTTAATCTGCCGCAAAAATATCGCGATAATGTTTCGTTTGCAACCTACGAGTCGGGACACATGGTGTACTTGCCCGTGGACGGCCTGAAAAAGATGAAGTCGGATCAGGCCGCGTTCATGGTCAAAGCCGGAACACCGTAGCCGCGGAGGGCACGGCGTTTCACAGAAACTTGCAGTCTTTCTTATCTAATTGAGAATTCTCGGTCCGTCAAAAAAGCTTATGAAGAATACATTTACGATTTGCGTGCTACTTGCGGGATTCCTGCTGGTTTCGATCGACATTGCGGTGGCGCAGGACGCTTGCGAGAAGCTGGCATCTGCAAAAATGGCCGGCGCAACCATCACCCTTGCCCAAACAGTCGGCGCAGGAAAGTTCGTTGGACCTCCGGACCCCTTCGGCGGTGCGGAAGCGTCCACGATCTACAAGGCGTTACCAGCCTTCTGCCGCATAACGGCGGAAGCTAAGCCCACTTCGGATTCCGATATCAAGATCGAAGTCTGGTTGCCGGTGTCGGGATGGAACGGCAAGCTACAAGGCATCGGCAACGGTGGGTTCGCCGGGCTGATCGATTTCGCACAGCTCGGAACATCTGTGAGCAAAGGGTACGCGGCCACCGGTACTGATACGGGGCACACGGGGTCACCCATTGATGCAGGTTGGGCGCTGGGCCATCCTGAAAGAGTCGCCGACTTCGGCCATCGCGGAATTCACGAGATGACACGCGTGGCCAAGGAGGCGATACACGGTTTCTATGGAAAGGATGTGCAGCGCTCGTATTTTGCGGGATGTTCCGACGGCGGGCGTGAGGCACTGATGGAAGCGCAGCGCTATCCCGCGGACTATGACGGTATTCTTGCGGGCGCTCCGGCCAACAACTGGACTCGCTTGTTGGCGACTGCGATGTGGGACACGCAGGCGCTCACGCTGGACGCGGCCAGCTTTATTCCTCCTGCAAAGATTCCTACGATTGCGGCGGCCGTGAACGCAGCCTGCGACGAACTCGACGGCATAAGAGATGGGATGATAAATGATCCTCGGCAATGTAAGTTCGATCCGGCAACCATCGAATGCAAGGCAGGTGAGGAGAGTGACAAGTGCCTGACGCCGGCGCAAGTTGTCAGTCTAAAGAAGATCTACGTGGGGCCGCATGATTCGCACGGCCACGAAGTTTTTCCGGGATATCCGCCAGGGGCTGAAGTTGGGGAGGGCGGCTGGGGAGTTTGGATCACCGGCCCAGCGCCGCTCAAAAGCTTGATGGCATTTTTCGGGCTCGGGTTCTACTCGAACATGGTTTACGACAAGTCCGACTGGGATTACAAAACATTTACGCTCGAAGCCGGGCTGAAGGCCGCACAGGAGAAGACCGCGAGCGCTCTGGACGCAGTCGATGCGAACCTTACGCCGTTCAAGGCGCGCGGCGGGAAGCTGGTTCTGTATCACGGCTGGAACGATCCGGCGATTCCAGCGATCAGTACGGTCCACTATTACGAGACTGTTATCGCGAAAATGGGCGTGCACGATGCGGATTCGTTCGTGCGCCTCTACATGGTGCCAGGAATGCAGCATTGCGTCGGCGGGCCGGGCGCAGATTCTTTCGGACAAGTCGGCAATCTTAATTTCGACGATCCCCAGCACAGCGTGGATGCTGTCCTGGAACAGTGGGTCGAGAAAGGGACGGCGCCATCGATGATCATCGCGTCTAAGAATGAGGGGGATGATAAACAGCACGCGAAGATGACCCGGCCGTTATGTACGTATCCGCAGACTGGGAAGTACAAGGGCAGCGGCGATACCAACGATGCAACGAACTTTGTGTGCGAGGCCGGAAAAAAATAAAGAGTACGCAGTTTTTCAATCAACAGATCAACAATTTTCGTTCACCGGCTGTACTGATTCTTCTTCTTATCTTCGTGGCGCTCGATGCCGAGTTGAATCAGCCGGTCGATCAGGTCGGCATACGCCAGCCCGGAAGCGCTCCACAGCTTGGGATACATGCTGATCGCGGTGAAGCCGGGCATGGTGTTGATTTCGTTTAAATAGATCTTTCGAGTCTTCGGGTCCATCAGAAAATCGACCCGCGCCAGCCCAGAACAATCGACAGCCTGGAATGCAGCTACAGCCAGATCCTGAACCTTCTTGGTTTCTGCTTTCGAGAGCTTCGCGGGAATGATGAGCTGCGAACCTTCGTCAACATACTTCGCCGTGTAGTCGTAAAATTCCTTGCCGGGAACGATCTCGCCTGGAACCGACGCCACAGGCGCATCGTTACCCAGCACAGAGCACTCTATCTCGCGGGCTTTCTCTTTCTTGCCGCCGACGCCCTGCTCGATCACTATCTTACGATCAAATTTCGCCGCTTCTTCAATCGCGGGACCAAGCTCCTTGCGATTGTGCGCCTTGCTGATGCCGACTGACGATCCCAGGTTCGCGGGCTTCACGAACACGGGATAGACCAGCTTG
>QIAK01000095.1:4974-6275 GCA_003225515.1 Acidobacteriota bacterium
AAAATGGTAACGTGTTTCACGATGGGTATTCCGGCTGCGATGAACAAGGATTTCATAATGTCTTTGTCCATGCCCGCCGCCGAACCCAGGACGCCCGCGCCGACGTATGGAATGTCGGCCAATTCGAGCAGGCCTTGAATGGTGCCATCTTCGCCAAACGTGCCATGCAGCACGGGAAAAATAACATCGACGTTGATGGCGCGATCGCTGGCGCGGCGCAGCAGGGTGGCGTCGGTTTGAAAAGGCACGAGTCCGCTGTGGCGATGCACCGGCTCTGGCGGCACGACAACCGCTTCGCCACGCGCGAGAACGGCCGCGGGTGAAGTGGTCTCCGGGTCGCCGGCACGCAGATTGCGAGGTTCGAGCACAAGCTTGCCCGTCAGTAAATTCTCGGCGTGCTCGGCCGTCAGCCATCGGCCATCTTTTGTGATGCCAATCGGCACCACTTCGTACTTCTCTTTGTCAATTGCGTTGAGAACCGATGCGGCCGAAAGCAGCGAAACTTCGTGCTCTCCGCTGCGCCCACCGAATAAGATGCCGACTCGAATTTTTTCCATGATGTTTTAGTGTGTACGCGGCGAGGACTTCCGTCAATCGCACGAATAGTTCGAAACCATCGTCATCAATCGATTCGCGCAGATCTTCACGGATAATTTTTTTCTCATCTCTTAATCACTAGAATCCGTGCTAATCCGCGCCAGAGGTCTTACAAAATTTTCTTCCCAAACGCCGATAGCGCCAACTCCACGGCTAGATCAGCGGTGCGGTTGTGCTCATCAATTACGGGATTCACTTCTACAATCTCGAAGCTGAGCATGCGGCCGAAGTCGGCAATGATCTCCATGGCAAGGTGAGCCTCGCGGTAGGTCGCGCCGCCGCGCACAGGGGTGCCCACGCCCGGCGCGTCTTCTGGATCGACCCAATCCATGTCGAGTGAAATGTGATATCCGGCGGTGCCTCGACTCGCCATGCGCAGAGCTTCTTCCATGACAGTGCGCATGCCGCGTTCATCAATGTCGCGCATGGTGAAGACGCCGATGCCGGCGCGAACCACATTTTCTTTTTCCACCGCGTCGATATCGCGCACACCGACCAGCACGCAATTCTGCGGCTTCACCTTGGGGGAAAAATCGAAGATGTTTGCCAGTTCGGACGGCCACAATCCCATCAGCGCGGCCAGCGGCATGCCATGCACGTTGCCGCTGGGAGACGACTCGGGCGTATTGATATCAGTGTGAGCGTCAATCCAGATCAGCCCGACGTGTTGATTCTGCCGCCGGTAAAATTCAGCGACTCCGGAA
>QIAK01000096.1:0-2329 GCA_003225515.1 Acidobacteriota bacterium
TCGGCTTCGACTACCTCCGCGACAATATGAAGTTCGATATGAAAGATTGTGTGCAGCGCGGGCACAATTTTGCGATCGTGGACGAAGTCGATTCCATCCTCATCGACGAAGCTCGCACCCCGCTGATTATTTCCGGCGCCAGCGAAGAATCTACCGACAAGTATTACAAAGTCAACCGCATCATCCCCAAGCTGGAAAAGGGCGAAGAACTCGAAGTCGCGCCCGGAGAACCTGCCCAGCTTACCGGCGACTTCGTGGTAGACGAAAAGCACCGCAACATCACGGTGACCGACGAAGGCTGGGTGAAGGTCGAAGGCCTGCTCGGCATTGGCAACATTGCCGACCCGGAAAACTGGGATCTCAAGCATCACGTCGAGACCGCGATCAAAGCCCACGCGCTCTACCGCAGAGACGTTGAATACGTCATCAAAGATGGGGAAGTCATCATCGTCGACGAATTTACTGGCCGCATGATGCCGGGCCGGCGCTGGTCCGATGGCCTGCATCAGGCGATCGAGGCCAAAGAAGGTGTCAAGATCGAACGCGAGAACCAGACGCTCGCGACCATCACCTTCCAGAATTATTTCCGCATGTTCAAGAAGTTGGCAGGCATGACGGGTACGGCCGAAACCGAAGCGGCCGAGTTCGACAAAATCTACAAGTTAGACGTCGTGGTTATTCCAACTAACAAGCAGATGCTGCGCCTGGAACATCCTGACGTCGTCTTCCGCACCGAAAAAGAAAAATATTTTGCGGCTGCCGACGAGATTGAGCAACTCCATGCCAAAGGCCAGCCCGTGCTGGTGGGCACGACGTCAATTGAGAAATCTGAGCGGCTCTCTGAGTTGCTGAAGAAGAAAGGGCTGAAGGAGCACGTCGTCCTGAATGCCAAGTTTCACGAGCGGGAGGCCGAGATTGTTGCCCAGGCAGGACGCAAGGGAAGAATCACGATCGCCACCAACATGGCCGGCCGCGGCACCGATATTTTGCTCGGTGGGAATCCGGAATTCATGGCCAAGCAGGAATTGGTGAAGAAGGGAATCGCGCAGCAGTTGCGCGTCGCGCAGGGCAAGATTGAAGGTCCTCAGGAAGACGGTGAGACCTCGGTCTTCTACTACAACGGAAATGAATATAACGTTCCCACCGACAAATGGACCGAGGCGCTGAATCGCTACAAAGAACAGACCGATAAAGAACACGACGAAGTTACCTCCGTAGGTGGGCTACACATTCTGGGTACCGAGCGGCACGAATCACGCCGCATTGACAACCAGCTTCGCGGTCGCGCGGGACGCCAGGGCGATCCCGGGTCCTCGCGTTTCTATCTCGCGCTTGAAGATGACCTGATGCGCATCTTCGCTAAAGAGTGGGTCTCGAACCTGCTTCAGCGGCTGGGGATGGAAGAAGGCGTGCCCATTGAATCGAAAATGATCACGCGCCGCATCGAGACTGCGCAGAAGGCGGTCGAAGGCCAACATTTCGAATCCCGTAAACATCTGCTCGAGTACGACGACGTGATGAACAAACAGCGCGAGGCCGTATATGGCCTGCGTCGCCGCTTGCTCGAAGGTACCGACCAGAAGGATCTCATTCTTGAAGACTATGTTTCGGCGATTCTCGGCGAGCTGCTGGAGGAATACTGTCCGGCCAAGGCTCACGCCGCGGACTGGAACATCAAAGGTCTGAAAGATGCCGTATTCACGCGCTTCGGCGTAGATTTTCTTGCGGAAGGCGTGAAGGCCGATACGCTGAGCGCTACGACGCCAAAGAAAAACTGATCGGCCCCGACGCGATGCGCCACCACGAGCGCATGATCATGTTGAGCGTGATCGACCAGCAATGGAAAGACCACCTGCTCAGCATGGACCACTTGAAAGAGGGCATCGGCCTTCGGGGGTATGGCCAGCACGATCCCCTTGTCGAGTACAAGAAAGAATCGTTCGACATGTTCGAAGCGATGATGCAGCGCTTCCAGGAAGACACGGTCAAATATCTCTATCTGATGCAGATTCTGGAGCGGCCGCCCGACGCCGGCGCCGGTGGCCAACCGCCTGCAGGCCCTGCTCAGGGCGGACCCGATTCAGGAGTTCCGGCGCAACACGATGGCGATGGGAACGGACGACGTCCTCCAAGAATGGTTTCGACATCTGCCGACGAACTGGAAGAAGCCTTCATGCGCCGCAAACGCCGCGAGTTGGAACAGGCTCGTATGGCTGGCGGAGGCGAAGTGCCTCAGGTGCAGCAAGTAGTTCGTGGCCAGGAAAAAGTGGGCCGCAACGATCCCTGTCCTTGCGGCTCAGGCAAGAAATACAAGAAGTGCCACGGCGCG
>QIAK01000096.1:2377-4969 GCA_003225515.1 Acidobacteriota bacterium
AGTTTTTTTCCCGCCTACGAGGGCCCTTTAGCCGCTCTCTCGGAGTTCTTCTCTGTCGCCGGTGTCGAACTTACTCCGGCATCGTGCTGCCCAATCCCAATGTCCATCGCCGTGTTCTTGGGGAACACAACCTCTCGTCCGCGAACCAGGAAATTCGAATAGACGCTCATCCCTGCTCCATAGACACCCATAGCCCTTCCCAAAGCCTGCGAATGCACTGCCAGTCCGAGGGCGATGCCGATCAATTTGAATCCGCCTGCTCCGCCCGCAGCCCGTCCGCCGCTATCTCCCCCGGCATCGCCGCCTAGACGATCGTGGTCTCCGCCTTCGCCCGATGCCGAGGCCAGCCACAACGAAACTGCCGTGCCCAGGTAGCGGGTCTTTGGAGTGGTGGCCTCGGCCCCGCCCTCGGAGTCCAGCTTCATATTGCCGTCTTTGGAGGCTTCCACTGCTTCCAGCGCCGCTTCCACTTTTTCGGTTACGCCTTCGGGAGGAGTCAGTTCGTTGAAAGTCATTCGCAGTTGGCCGTTTCGCTTCAAGCGGCGGGCTGGGCGGCCCTGCGACACGGACCCCTTCAGCAGGCTCCCCTCCGGCAGAACCAGGCGTTCGCCGTCGAACAGTGGCCGCGAGAGCACAGCCTCGACTTCATCGCCTTTTTGTGTGGTGCCTGAATCGAGAGCGGTGACCAGACGCGCGTGCACCACGCTCCCCGGTGGCAATGGGCCGCCAATGGAGAGAGCCTGTTGTGGAAGGATCTCGCTGCCGAAGTTGAGCGGATCGTTCAGTTCGGCAAAATAGGCAGTGCCCGCCGGGATGTACTGCGGATGAATCGGCAGTTGCGACTCGGCAAATCTCACCATCCGGTGCATTTTTCCCGGAGTCTTCAACTGCTTCATCGCGTTATTCCATTCCTGTTTGGCCTGCTGCTTCGCCTCGCTGGTTTTTGCCGATGCCACATTTTTGATCGTCTTCTTCTTTTCTTTCGCGCTGGTGAACTGCAGCACTTGACCCGATCCTGGCGTCACGCTGGTGCGTATGGGAATATGCTTCCCGTCATTCATCACCAGTTCGCTGAACTCCATCTCCACTTTGCGCCTCGGTGTGAAATCCGCGTCCAGAGCGGCGGTCGTGCGCTTCCCCTTGGATAGATGTTCTATGCCCGTAACCCGTCCCAGCGCCTCGGTTCCCACAGGCACCACCACCTTGTCGAAGGCGTACACAGGTTCCACGACGCGCGCGTGAATGGTTTGTCCTACCTTGCGCAGCCGCACTTCCCGATCCAGAGCGACTTGCATCGGCGTACCCTTCGGCGCCGTCAACGCGACCGTCTGTGTGAGCGCGGGCTGCGAGGAGAGAATGATCACTTCCACGGGCTTACGCTCCGAACCGGGTTTCAATTGCGGAACGGGAGTGTCCTGCCCTGATGCTTCGGCGCAAGCGCACCCCAACAGAAAAATACCGAATGAGATTCTGATACCAGTTTTGCCCACCAATTTCACCGCTACACCGCCCTTTTTTGACCCACTGCGAGGAAAGTCATTTCTTTTGCCTTACTCCCTGTCTGATGCGTCCATTCCGCGAACAGCGTTGCATAATTCTTCGTAATATAATTGGACCGGCTCACGCCCAGTTTCTTCGCGCTCGCGTCGATCCAGCGCGGCGGACCTTCGATCTCGCAGAAGTTGCCGATCGGCGTCTCGTCCACGACCACGTTTCCCTTGCCGTCCTTCCACTCCGCTCGGAATTTCTCGTAGCGAAATGTCGGCTCATACCCCAGGCCTTGCAGGATCGCATCCATCTTCTTTCCATCAGCGACGCCCGTCTCCAATTCTTTGCGGCTGCTGTGGCGGCCGGTCTTGCCGCCGCTCTTATGGGTAAGCTTCCAATCCATCCCGTATTTGCGGAGCCGCAACAGTTCCCGTCGCGCCCGCAACACCCCGCCCGGTAAATCGTACAACGTATTCATCTCGCGCGTGCGCCGCGTGACCCGGCGGAATCCCGCCCCGAGTAGTTTGCGCCGAAGCGCGCGCGCGTCGGCGACCCGAAACTTGATCTCGACTTCCCGCTTCATAAAGGAAAGTGTATTACGACCGGACCCCGCCCGTCGCGGGCGCGGCGTCGATGCGGAAGCGCGGCGTGCCGAGTTTCTTCTCCCAGTCCACCGGTTCGATCGGACCCACGGCAAACACCCAGCTCAGCGCTCCGACCCAGGACATTACTGCGGCAATCACAAATGGCCAATAAAACAAGCCGGTCCGGCCCACGAGATATCCGGTCAGCAACGGTCCAACTCCTCCGGCAAAGTTGCCCGCGAAATTCTGCACTCCAGCCCAACGCCCCTGAGGCTCGCGGTCCTGCCAGCGTCTGCGTCACGGTCCAGCAACTTCCACCTGCAGCGCCGATGCTGATACCGGCGGCACACAGGACCCATACGATGGTCGCGTCCGACGCCAACGCGGCCGCTGCTAGAGAGGCTCCCAATGCCAGCGAACCGATGCCCAGCAAACCTTTCCGCACCCGCGTCGGAGAGGCTCCCCCGGCAATCCATCGGTCAGAAAGTTTTCCCACAATCATGCACGAAATCGCGAACAG
>QIAK01000096.1:5017-5712 GCA_003225515.1 Acidobacteriota bacterium
TAAATAAGACGGCAACCAGGTCACCAGAAAATAAAGACAGTAGTTAATACAGAACTGTCCCGCACAAGTGCCCCATGCCGATTTTTGTTTCAGAATATCGAGGATTCCAACTTGCGCGTCCGACGCGGGAACGCCAACGCGCGTCCGGCGCGGCATCCAAGCCGTCCAGGGAATCAGCCACAAGAGGCTGCCTAAGCCAAGTACAAGAAAGAAAGGCCGCCATCCAAATCGCGCGACGAGAGTTCCTCCTGCCAGCATTCCAATGGCAGGGCCCAAGGCAAGGCCTGCGATGATCGCCGCGTTGGCGCCGCCGCGGCGACTCTCTATAAAATGCGTGCTCAAAATATTTGAATATGACGGGAACGCCACGGACTCGCCAATTCCAAGAACAATGCGGATTACGATCAGCGCCGTAAATCCATGCATCAATCCGGTAGCCGCCGTGGCCGCAGACCATACAAAAAAGCCGGCAGCAAACACCCACTTCACATCAAGATGGTCCGCCAGCCACCCGGCCGGAATCTGCATACACCCATAAGTCCAGAAAAACGCGGACAGCAGCGCACCCAGTTGCAAATCCGAGAGGTGAAGCTCGCCCTTAATCAGGTCCGCAGCGATTGAAAGATTGCTGCGGTCGATGTAATTAATGAGGACTGACAGGCTCAGGAGAAAGAGCACACCCTTCATGCGGGCGC
>QIAK01000096.1:5742-9852 GCA_003225515.1 Acidobacteriota bacterium
ACAATGCTACCACTATGCGAACCTCATGGTTCCTCTAAATGACGGGAATGGGCGCCGCCACTGCTCAGGTGCCAAATGTAATTGCCGGAGTCTTCGCGGTTAAGACCAACGCCTCCTCGAATTCGGGCATCTTAGCGTTGCATTTCGAAACCGACGTGTTTGGCAAACGAGCCTGATAATTGTACGTCGGTGCGGTGCCGTACAGAGTTGGAATGGCCGATCGAGCAATGCGGAGTCCTACAGAAACTGGAAGCCAATGGAAACAGCGCCAAGCCCCGAAAAAAGAAAATATGAGAATCTACTGCTCGCCGCATTACCAGCCGCGGAACGTGCGCGTCTCGATCCCTATCTTCATTTCGAAAATATGAAGTCCGGGCTTTCCATCACCACGCCGGGAGAGCCAATCCAGAATCTTTATTTTCCATTCGATGCTGTTACCTCAACGGTTCAGGAAATGAGTGATGGATCGAGCATCGAAAGCGGGTTGATGGGACTGGAAGGCCTAGCTGGAGTGCAGGTGTGGCTTCGCCAGACCTCAACGCCATCAAAGACGTTTGTCCAAATCCCCGGAACGGGAATGAGAATCAGCACCGAGGACTTTATCCGCGAGGTCCGGGATACCAGTTCCCCTTTGAACGACTTGATTGCGGCTTACGTGCATGCTTTTCTTGTGCTGACATCGTTAACTGCGGCCTGCAATCGCCTGCATACCGTCGACGAGCGGCTATGTCGTTGGCTGGCAATGTGCTACAACAGGGCGGGACGGCGAGAGTTTCCCCTCCGGCATGAGTTCCTCGCGCAAATGCTGGGGGTTCACCGCCCCACAGTTTCTGTGGCCGCTAATATGCTGCAGAAAGCGGGGCTCATCCAATATCAACGCGGAAATCTAAGAATTCTGAACCCCGAGGGACTCATTGACGGAGCCTGCGAATGCTATTCGATTATGGAGGCGCAAGTCACGAGCATTTATCGCCAGACCCGTTCAGAAAAGAAATCCCCTTCCGAGTTTCGTTTACGCAGGGCTTGAATATTGCTCGCCAGAAAGTGTTAAGCCCGTAATCTAGATGACTGACATGGAAACGCCGTTTCGGCGATAGTGGGATTACTCCGCTAGAAAAAGGAACCCGATGCAGATTGGAATTGTGCAACCCATCTATCGCCACCCGGAAGCCGAAGTGCTTAAATCAAGTCAGGTATCATGTTACGTGTGCGACCAGGAAGTCGATTTAGAACGTTGTATCACCGATGAAAACGGATCGGCGATGCATGGCAATTGTTATCTACTGAAGCTGCAGTTGCATGCTGCCACTCAATAAATGCTTCGAGGCGCCGGCGGGCAAATATCTGTCTATGCTCGCCGCTCACTTACTAGTACAGATGCGCGAGCCCCGCACGCCCGATTCCTGTCGTCTATCGTCTCTCTGATATAGCGTTCTCCGGTCCCTCTGATTACCTGAGTTCGATTCCACAGATTTTTCGAGTTCCGAGGTGTCGCCCCGGTTGGTTTCAGTCATCAAAGGTGAACACGTTCCATGGTGTCTGGGGACGAAGACGTGTGGAACCAAAACGCGCACATGACTCAGAGCTCACAAGCGAACCTGCTGGTCTTTCGCGACGCTAAGACTCAGCTTGCGACCCGGGCCTTTGTGTATCAATTGTCCGAAATCCTTGCGCGGGATTTGACCGATAAGCAGAACCTGCTGGACGCCGTGATTCGGGCCGGTGAACTGGAATGTGCTCTGGCTGACTCCGGATGCTCAGGCTCAGAAGCGGTAGCCGAGCTGACAGACCGGCTTGCAGTACTTCTGGTTGATCCCAGCTTCGTTTCGACGGTCGAGCGCTTCGCTCATATCCAAACATTACTTCGAGAATTACTTGGGAAGATAACGCAGTTCGAGTTGCCCGCAACGCTGACGCTTTCTCCCCTCGAAGGGTTCGCCTATTATGCGCTCCATCCTCTGGATTTCGCCGATATTGCGTTTCAACTCGTGCCCGACTCTAGTGTGGCCGTCATCGGCATCCGCAGCATAGGAACGGTTCTGAGCGCGGTCTTCGCGGCTGGGCTGAAGGTGCACGGTCATGAAGTCTCGCGCATTACGGTTAGGCCCACTGGTCATCCCTACAGTCGCAGAACCGAGTTTTTGCCAAGCCAGCTTCAATGGATCCGTGAACACCAGCGGCGAGGTTCTCAATTCTTTGTAGTGGATGAAGGCCCGGGCCTCAGCGGCTCTTCATTCCTTTCTGTCGGCGAAGCACTGTTGGCCCAGGGGATCCCTTCAGATCGCATAACCCTGATCGGTACGCGATTGCCCGACCCTTCAACGTTATGTGCTCCGAACGCAGCAGAGCGATGGAATCGCTTGCGGCATGACACCGTCAAGCCGAATTTCTACGGACGATTGCCTCAGGAAATCCCATTAAGCGGAGGCGCTTGGAGGAATGTGTTCTTGACGGCCGATCGTGATTGGCCCGCATGTTGGCCTGAAATGGAGCGTCTGAAGTTTCTTTCTCGCGATGGAAAATCTCTGTGGAAGTTTGATGGTCTTGGCCGCTTTGGGCAGGAAGTACGAGAGCGAGCCGACTGCCTGGCCCGCGCCGGTTTCAGCCCCTCAGTCGAAAATGCCGGAAACGGTTTGAACGCCTACGCCTTGGTTGCGGGAACGCCGCTGGCGCGTGCTGACGTTTCCGCGTCCATTATTGAGCGGATGGCGCAGTATTGTGCCTTCCGTGCCGGAGAATTCGGGTCGCCGCAAGGCTCACAGAATGGAATCGCGGAAATGGTGCAGCACAATTTGCAGCAGGAACTGAACCTGTCGATCGAGTTGGATACGGATTTCTTTTGCACATCCGCAAGAGTTGTTGCCGACGGACATATGCAGCCTGAGGAGTGGATTGCGATTCCTCAAAATGAAATTTTGAAAGTCGACGCCTGCACGCACGGCGACGATCATTTTCTGCCCGGCCCCGTGGATATCGCCTGGGACTTCGCAGGCGCCATTGTGGAATGGGATTTAAACCCAGATGCTCAGGAATTGCTAGTGGGTAGGTTTCATCATCTGAGTGGCGACAATCCCCGCAAACGACTCCCCGCATTCCTGGTTGCTTATTCCGTTTTCAGATTGTCCTACTGTAAGATGGCAGGCCTCGCCCTCCGAGGATCCTCAGAAGAATTCCGATGGGGGAAAGCCTACAGGTTTTATCGGCAGAGGCTGGACCGGGAACTCCAGAACTGCGCACACTTTATTCCATCAACCGACACCGCAAGCGGCGCCCGAGAACTCGGCTAACGCGCCGCATTCTTCACGCAGGTCCCTAATGAGTTATCCCCGAACAGCCCGCTGTGTGATTTGTCCCTAAAATGAGTCATCCCGAACGGCCCGCGTTTTCACCAGTGGGCAGAGGGATCTCCCGCGCCTCAAGTGCCTCTCCGATCGAGACGCCGCAACCGAAAACGCCGGTCCGAATTGAAATTGCCCACTACCCCTCATGCAGCTCTTGCGCCGCGACTCCCAGTCGAACGCACTGACCGCTTCGTCTCGCCGGACGCATGCTGTGTTCGTGAGCCCGAAGAGGCAGCTTTCTTTTTGGAACTTCGCCCACTCGAAACACGCGCTGAACTTCGCCCCATCGAACGACGTTCGCTCGAATCACTTGCAGATCGCGTCCTGCCATTCCCGGATGCCGATTTCCGAGCAGTAGACCCTCGTCTCGACGATTTCTTCTTCGAAGACTCTTGTTCTACGGAGTCGCGGCTGACTAACTTATTGAAATTACTTCGCTGCCCGTTAGCCGTCTCCTCTTGCACGACCAGGGCGAGTCCGCTTTCGTCAAACTTTTCGAACCACTCGTCCCAGCTGACCTCTTCCAGCGAGTCTTCTCCGCTATAGCCAGGGAAATCCAGGCGAATGATGCCGATATCGCCATCGCCGCCGGTACTTCGCACTGCCGAGGGTCTTGCATCCCGCTCCTCAGCCCAGCGCCTGATTTCGTCATGATCGGTTAATACGAGAGATGATGAATTCGATGCCATCTCATGCCTCCTGATTTTTCCTCTCCAACGCCCGCTAGGATGCGGCGCCTAGGGAAAGGGTTGATATTCTTCGCCGACAA
>QIAK01000097.1 GCA_003225515.1 Acidobacteriota bacterium
ATGCGCAACTATGCTTCGTTCTGCATATCTGCTGCCCTGCGCGGTATGACCATCCCGCGTCCCGACGTGATCATCGCCTCGTCGCCCCAACTCCTCGTCGGACTCTCCGGCTGGTGGATCGCTTTTTCCCGGCAAATTCCATTCGTCTTCGAAGTCCGTGACCTCTGGCCCGAGTCGTTAACCGCGGTCGGCATTGGCACCGAAAATTCGATGTTGCACCGCGGTCTGGCTGGAGTGGCGAAGTTTCTCTATCAGCGCTCCGACCTCGTCATCGTCGTGACTCCTGCATTCAAAGACCACCTGGTGCAGCGCTGGCGCGTCCCCGCTGAAAAAATTGCTGTCGTCGAAAACGGCGTGGAGACCCATCTCTTCGCGCCAGCACCAGACGCTGCGAATGCCGCGCTTCGCGAACAACTCTCCACTCAGGGGAAATTCCTGGTTTGCTACATCGGCACCATGGGCATGGCGCATGGACTCGAAACATTATTGGACGCCGCCGCTCAATTGCAGAGCCGGAATTCAAATGCGCATTTTCTGCTGGTAGGCGAGGGCGCCGAGAAAGAGCGCATCAAATCCCTTGCTCAAGCTCGTCGATTAATCAACGTAACCTTCCTTGACCAGCAGCCCCGCGAAAAAATTCCCGCCTTCATCTCTGCCTCTGACGCTTGTCTCGTTCTTCTGAAGAAGACCGACGTCTTCAAAACCGTGATTCCAACCAAGATGCTGGAATTCATGGCCTGCGCCCGTCCGGTGATACTTGGCGTCGACGGTCAGGCGCGGCAGATTGTCGAAGAAGCCGGCGCCGGAATCGTGATTGAACCTGAAAATTCTCAAGCTCTCGTGGCAGCAATCACGCAGTTGTCCGCAGATCGCGAACGTGGTACGGCATTTGGGCGAAAGGGAAGGGAATACATTCTGCAGCATTTCTCGCGTGGCGCGACTGCCGCAAAATACATCGACATTCTTCAGAGTCTGTTACGCACGCGGCAGAGCTGAAGGTCTGTAGCTTACGGATGCACGCTGTAAATCGTAACTGCTGTCGCTATCGACATTGCAGCTTCCAGCGACCTGCCGGCTAATAAACGTCCCCCGCTCACAGGAATGAAAAGAATGTCATCCGCCTGGAGCGTAATATCGGGAGATTTTGCCTCCAACATCTTCTTGATTTGGAGCTTGGTTTCGACCATCCCGCTTGGGGTCTTGTGAATGATTCGTGCCGCCCCAAGTTTTGCCGTGCGATTCGTGCCGCCCGCCAGTGCCAGAGCCTGCAAAACCGTTAGGGACCCATTGTCCACCAGTAATCCACTCGGCCGGCCGACATCCCCCACAACGTAAATGATCGGAGCCCGCGGGACCGTGATCGTGTCGCCGGGATTGATTTCGATATTGCCGCTCAAATCATCGCCCAGATTCCGCGGAAGCTCAATACGGATCGGCTCTGCCTGATTTCTTCGAATGATGGCAATCTTGCGGGAAGCGGACGAAGTAAATCCACCGGCCTGGGAAATTAGTTCGTAGAGCTTGTGATCTGCAACTTCAGGATAGATGCCCGGTTTCGTTATTTCTCCCAGCACGGTTACGCCTTGGGAGGCGGCATCATCCACGAAGATCGTCACATGCGGACCGCGGACGAATCCGCCATCCTCCAGCCGCTTCGCAATCAGCGTCTGAGCTTCTTCCTGCGTGAGACCATCGACGTGAACGTAATCGATCAGCGGCAGGTAAACATCGCCCGAATTGCTGACTCGCACTTTGGTTGCCAACTCCGGAACGTTGTACACGCTCACCTCAATCAGGTCGCCGGGACCTAGGGTGACCATCGCTGATTGCTCGTGAGCGTCTTTCGCCGCTTCGGCAGACTTTGCCTGCGGCGCTCCGGACGCACTCGTGGCTGCCTGAGACACGGGTTGACCTGGAACAAGAGCTGCCGGAACTTCGGCAGGAGCTACCGCCGGAGCTTCACCGGGCGTGCTGCCTTGGCTCGACTGTGAGCCGCTTGCGGGCTCCTGGGCTGCAACTCCGATGGCGACGGCAAACAATCCTGAGATAAGAAATACGAACACACGGCGTAAGCCACCCAAGCGAGAAGGACCCGACTCCATCAGACGACCTCTGAAATAACTAGCGAGAATTTGATGAGAAGTTTAGCACGGCACAGCCCCAAGCGCCCCCGTTATCCGCGCACCTCCGGGTTAGTTTTCCACAGATTTCTCATGCCTCATGATTGAACTCCCAGCTTCCGACTGTTAGAGTTCCGGCACCTACAAACGTCGGCAGGAATCTGTTCAGGAACTGTTTGCCGCGGATCATCGCTGCAATACTTAAGAAAATTGGAGACTGTCGGGCTGGCATGCAAGCATTAGCATGTCTGCTTGCCGAAGGTGAATAGTTGACGGGCATCTTCCTCGGGACATTTGTTCTAGCGCTGCTGTCAGCTTTTGTCCTGACGCGCTATGTGCGCGATTTCGCGAATGCCCATGGTTTGCTCGCAGTTCCCACGCAGGAACGCCATTTACATTCCAGTCCTCTGCCGCGCTTGGGCGGCGTTGCCATTTTCATCTCCTTCTCCTGCTGCATGGGCCTCGCCGCGATTTGGGCCATGCACAACCCTCGCATGCACGCCGCGTTCTC
>QIAK01000211.1:0-3372 GCA_003225515.1 Acidobacteriota bacterium
TAGACGAATTCACCACCACGCTGACTCTCTGCTTCACTCCTGAGCACCTCGGCGAGGCGCCACACTATACGAGTCCGGCCAAACGTCCAGCTGATTTCGCCGATTTCGCACGCTGGGCTGTAGAACGGTACGCACCTGCCGCGGTTCTGGACATTTCGCAACGCAAGACACTGCAAGGAACAGTAATGTACTGAAGCGTACATTCGATTTGCACGTACTTTACTTTTGTTCTTCACGAAGGCATCCTCTCAACATTTCATTTCATCATAGCTTCGCGTTTAGATTGCTATAGTTTGCGAGAACGGCTTGATGAAGAACGTACTGGTGATAGGAGGGGGAGGGTTCGTAGGCTCTCATACGACAGATGCGCTGCTCCAGCAGGGACATGCAGTCAAGATCTACGACAACCTGAGTGAACAGGTGCACGGCGGTGAATTTCCAGCCTACCTGTCTCGTGATGCCGAATTTATTACAGGCGATGTACGCGACCTCGGCTCTCTTTCGCGAGCGGTTCGAGGCGCGGACGTTATCTACCATCTGGCGGCGGCGGTCGGCGTGGGGCAATCCATGTATCGGATTGCAGACTACACCGCGGACAACGTACAGGGCACTGCCAACTTGCTGCAGGCAATCCTGAACACCAAGTCTGCTCCCGAAAAGATCATCGTTGCATCCTCCATGTCGATTTACGGCGAGGGACGATATGTGTGCCCGAAATGTGGCGACGTGGCTCCGAAGGCGCGCTCTCTCGAACAGCTAAAGAAAAAACAGTGGGAAGTACGCTGCCCGGTCTGTGACGCTATCGCCGCCCCCGATCCCACAGATGAAGACAAACCCCTGCAGTGCACGTCGATCTATGCGCTGTCAAAAAAGGCGCAGGAAGAAATGGTTCTGGTATTCGGATCGACTTACGGCATTCCGGCGGTCGCGCTGCGGTATTTCAACATCTACGGACCGCGGCAGGCGCTCTCCAATCCTTATACCGGAGTGGCGGCAATCTTTGCGTCTCGCTTCATGAACGCGAAGTCGCCACTGATTTTTGAAGATGGTCTTCAGCTTCGCGATTTTGTGAATGTTCACGATATTGTTCAGGCCAACTTGCTGGCCATGCAGTCTTCCGGCGCCGATGGTATGGCGGTGAATGTCGGTTCGGGCGAGCCCGTGACGGTCCGGCAGGTCGCAATAGAAATCGCTTCGCTGCTGGGGCTCGAGCTTCCCTTACAAATTACAGGGACGTATCGCGCGGGCGATATCCGCCACTGTTTCGCCGACATTTCCACGATCTCGGAAAAACTGGGCTATGTTCCGAAAGTGAGCTTCCACGATGGCATGTCTGAACTGGTGGCCTGGCTGGAATCGCAGGAAGCACAGGATCATACAGAGGAGGCGCTCAACGATCTCGCAGTGCGAGGTCTGGTGGCATGATTTGGCGGCCGCGCAAGTTTTTCAGTATCGAAGCCGCAAAAAGGTTCTGATGATGAAAAAGCTCACCCCATCACGCTCGGTACTGATTTTTGGTGGAGCTGGTTTCATCGGCTCAAACTGGGCACATCGTCTTTTGACGACGACCGATGCGGAGGTTCATGTTTTTGATAATCTTTCCCGTCCCCGGGTAGAGCACAATCTTCGGTGGTTGCGGACGATCGCCAATGGATCGGGTCGACTGAGAATCACGATCGCAGACGTTCGCGATGCAGAAGCGGTAAAGAAAGCGGCGGTTTCAGCGTCGGAGATCTATCACTTTGCGGCGCAAGTTGCGGTCACGACATCAGTAGTCGATCCGCGTACTGATTTTGAGGTGAATGCCGGGGGAACGCTGAACGTTCTGGAAGCTGCGCGCCAGAGTTCGCGGCGCCCATTTCTTTTGTTCACGTCCACCAATAAAGTTTATGGGCATCTGGATGGCGATTCGAGTATCACGCTGAAATCGTCTTCCGGACAGACCGGCGTTTGCGAGTCTCAGCCGCTCGACTTCTACTCTCCTTACGGATGTTCAAAGGGAACCGCCGACCAATATGTTCACGACTACGCCAGAATGTTTGGACTGCCGACCGTAGTGTTTCGCATGTCGTGCATTGCGGGTCCACGGCAGTTCGGCAATGAGGATCAGGGCTGGGTCGCTCATTTCCTCTATTCAGCATTGCAGGGCAGACAAATCTACATATATGGCAATGGCCGGCAGGTGCGGGATGTGCTTGCCGTACAAGATCTGTTGCGAGCCTTCGAATCGGTCTACGCAAATCGCGATGCAACCGCCGGCCAGGTATACAACGTTGGGGGCGGAGCGCAGAATGCGGTTTCTCTGCTTGAGGTTCTCGATTCCATTCAAAATCTCTTGCACAAGCGCGTGAGCTACCGTTTCCGGCCCGCCCGGCCCGGCGATCAGCAGGTTTACATCTCAGATTTTACGAAGCTGCGCCAGCAGGTGGGTTGGACGCCGCAAATCAGTGTGCAGCAAACCATCGAGAATATACGGGACTGGTGGAAACAGAATCAATCGTTGTTTGCTCCTCGGGTAATACCCATGCCAGTCAACCAGCCTCCGTCTGAAGTGGTGCCCGAGGTCGCATCATGACGCGAGGTTCGGCCCGATGGAAGACCGAACCCAGGGGAATTCAACAAGTTCAGGTAGAAGTCGAAGTACACGCTGCGGAGTCGCTTTTCTCTGGATGAACGCTGTGCTTGAGGAGCGGACTATTTAGAGAATCCGAGGATTACGGCCCACGGCACTCGAGGACCTGCAATGCACGTTTTGGCTACTTCTGATGCTGTCGGCGGGGTTTGGACCTACACGCGCGAATTGGTCACCGGGCTGGTGCGGCGCGGGCATCGGGTCAGCCTGGTTAGCTTTGGGCAATTACCGAAAGAACACCAACTCCTCTGGATGCGAGGACTGCCTCGGCTGGAATACTACGCCACAGATTTTCCTCTGGAGTGGATGCAGGATTCAGAACAGGGTATATCGGCCTCGATCGATTATCTATTGCGTCTGATCCACAGCATCAAACCCGACGTACTGCATTCCAATCAGTATTGTTACGGCGCGTTGCAGTGTTCCATTCCTAAGATTGTGGTGGCCCATAGTGACGTGCTCAGTTGGTGGTCGGAGGTGCACGGTGACGCTCCACCGCAAACACCATCGCTCCTCTGGTATCGGGATCTTGTCTCCACGGGGTTGGCCAGGGCCGACGTGGTTGTCGCACCATCGCACTGGATGCTCGACGCTTTGACTCCGCATTATTCGATTCCAGCGGGAGCGGTTGTCGTCTACAACGGCCGCGATGCCGCATTGTTCCAGCCTTCCCTGGCGAAGTCACCTTGCGTACTGTCTGTAGGGCGTGTCTGGGACGAAGGCAAACAGATCACGCTGTT
>QIAK01000211.1:3421-3873 GCA_003225515.1 Acidobacteriota bacterium
AAGGTGCAAATGCAGAGGCCGGGTCCGCCGATCAAACAGTAGAGCTGATGGGCATCCGCTCGGAAGAGGAGTTGTGCAGCCTTTATGCGAAATCGGCTATCTATGCGATGACGTCCCGCTATGAGCCGTTCGGGCTGGCTCCGGTGGAAGCCGCGCTCTCAGGGTGCGCCCTGATCGCAAATGATATTCCGACTTTTCGTGAACTCTGGGGAGATGCCGCGATCTATTTCCATCGCAACGATCCCGATGCTTTAGCCGACGCCATCCGAACTCTCGGTGACGATCGCGAACTGTGCGAGGACTTTTCCAATCGGGCCTGCCGGCATGCGCGAGAGCGCTTCGATTCGCAAAGGATGGTATCGGAGTACGAGACTTTATATCACCAGGTGGCTTGCCAGAGGGTAGCCGCATGACGTCATCGTTAAGAATACGATTGTTTGCGCATTCCTGGC
>QIAK01000211.1:3880-5218 GCA_003225515.1 Acidobacteriota bacterium
GGCAACGCGCATTTTCTGCGAGGCCTCGCCTATGAACTGGCGAGCGCCGGGCATGATGTTCGCTGCTATGAGCCGGAGGACTCCTGGTCGCTCACTCACTTGCTGGAGGAGGGCGACCGCGGCCGGCAAGCGCTCGATCAGTTCGCAAAAAGCTTCCCTGCTCTGGACGTGCGAACTTATCGCCAATCGACTTTCCACGATTTTGCCAGCCGAGAACTACACGATGCGGATGTTGTGGTTGTACATGAATGGAATTCACCCGAAGTGGTGGATGCCATAATCTTGCTTAAGCGGAAGTCAGGGTTTGCAGCTCTTTTTCATGATACGCATCACCGGGCGTACACCAGTCCGCAGCAGATCTCAGTTCTGAATGTGGAACGATTTGATGGTGTGCTGGCCTTCGGCGAGGCGATCCGCCAGATCTATGTTGAGAAGTTTGGCGCGAGGCGAGCATGGACGTTCCATGAGGCTGCTGACACTGCGCACTTTTTCCCATTACCCTCGGACCGGACTGACGATGTGAACTGGGTTGGAAATTGGGGAGACGAAGAGCGCACTCGCGAACTCAAAGAATTCCTGATCGATCCTCTGAGCGCGCTCAAACCCAACAGAGCGGCAGTCTACGGCGTTCGATATCCGGCGAATGCTCAAGATGAACTGCGACGAGCCGGAATCGAGTATCGCGGTTACCTTCCGAACCTCAGCGCTCCTGAGGTTTATTCGCGAAGCCGCATAACCCTGCACATACCCCGGCGATGTTATGCGAACGGCTTGAGCGGAGTGCCAACGATTCGGATGTTTGAAGCCATGGCGTGCGGAATTCCGCTGATGTGTTCTCCGTGGACCGATACTGAAGGTCTTTTTCGCGCGAAGGACGATTACGTTTGCGTGCCCGACGGTAGAAAGATGCTCGCCGAACTTCACAACCTGCTCAACGATGAAAAAGCCAGACAACAGCTTGCGGCAAACGCTCTGGATACGATTCGGCAGCGCCACACCTGCGCCCATCGAGCTGGCCAGTTCTTGGAAATCTGCCAGGAGTTGGCGAAATGAAACTTTTCGTTTTCGGCTCCAGCTTGACCTCAACCTATTGGAATGGGGCGGCAACCTACTATCGGGGGATTTACAAGAACCTTCATCGACTGGGGTACGAGATTGTTTTTGCCGAGCCCGATATTTACAGCCGACAGCGAAATCGGGACGGCGCCCCGACTGAATACGCGGACGTCCGCATCTATCAAACGCCAAAAGACATTCCCAGCCTGCTGCAAGAAGCGACTGCTTGTGACCTGGTCATCAAACATAGCGGAATCGGGGCGGACGACGAACGTTTGGAGC
>QIAK01000211.1:5223-6737 GCA_003225515.1 Acidobacteriota bacterium
CTGGCGCGGGTGGAAGCCGATCCGAATGATCAGTTCCGTTCATTGATCGGCAAATATAATTACATCTTCACTTATGGGGGCGGCAAGCCGATCGTCGATCATTATTCCCGGCTCGGGGCGAAAGCAGTGTTTGCCATTTACAACGCGCTCGATCCCGACACTCATCACCCTGTTGAGTCCGATCCGGAGCTGCGCTGTGATCTTGCTTTCGTTGGGAATCGGCTGCCCGACCGGGAGGCGCGGGTCGAGGAATTCTTTCTATCCGCTGCCGCTCTCGCGCCGGAACTGTCGTTCGTGCTCGGCGGCGAAGGATGGGCGGGGAAATCGATGCCCGCAAACGTGCGCTGGATCGGACACGTTGGCAGCGACCGTCACAATCGCGTGAACTGCTCCGCTCGGATGGTGCTCAACATTAATCGCGACTCCATGGCTCGCGTAGGCTTTTCTCCGCCGACCCGTGTCTTTGAAGCAGCCGGCGCGGGCTCTTGCTTGATTACCGATTGTTGGGAGGGCATCGAAACTTTTTTTGTTCCCGGTTCTGAAATTCTGCCCGCATCCTCGGCTGCTGACGTTGTCTCCTATCTGCGCAGTATCGGGAGAGCCGAAGCCGCAAAGATAGGATCTGCGATGAGAGACCGTGCGATTCGTGAACATACTTATGAGAAGCGTGCCGCGCAAGTGAACGCAATTTTGCGGAATTCCCGGCAAGAAGCAGCAGCGCCCACGCACGCGGGCGCAAGGTCAACAAACGTCTACTCCCCCGTTCAGGAGAACCAGTGAGAATCGTAATTTTCGGTTTGTCCATCACTTCGTCATGGGGAAATGGTCACGCGACCACGTATCGGGCTCTGGCCAAAGCCTTACATGAACGCAAGCATGAAATCGTATTTTTCGAGAAAGACCAGGAATGGTACGCATCGAATCGCGACCTGCCCAAACCAGATTTCTGCACAGTGCGGATTTTTGAAGATTGGCGTAGAGTTCTCGCGTCCGCTCGACGCGAGTTGGAGAATTGTGATGTAGCCATGGTTGGATCGTACTTTCCCGACGGAATCAAGGCCATGCAGGAGGTGCTGGACTCGAAGGCTCCCGTCAAGGCTTTTTACGACATCGACACTCCAATTACATTGGCGAACCTTCGTGCGGGCGGAACGGATTACCTGCAAGCCCACCAAGTAGCCGGCCTGGACATCTACTTCAGCTTTACGGGAGGCCCCGTGCTGGCCAAGTTGCAAACGGAGTTCGGGGCGCGGAATGTGGCGCCTCTTTATTGCTCTTTCGATCCGCAGCAGTATTTCAAACACGGAGTTTACCGGCGTTATCAGTGTGATCTGAGCTACATGGGGACGTATGCCGCTGATCGGCAGCCGAAGCTCGATTGCCTTTTCAGCGAGCCTGCAAGACAATTGCCGGAGTTGAAATTTTCGCTGGCCGGGTCGCAATATCCTGCGAACTTTAAGTTGCCGCGAAATGTCAAAAGAATCAAGCATCTTTCTCCGCGCTGGCATCCACAT
>QIAK01000212.1:0-523 GCA_003225515.1 Acidobacteriota bacterium
TGTCAGGGTCGCGATCAATGCCGGTTCGGCTGAGTGTACTGGGATCCTACGATCAGGCAACAAAATTCGTAGACCAACTCAATCGATATCTGCTTCTGTTGGGACTTGCCGCGATTCTGATCGGCAGTGGATTGGTTTTCCTCATCTCCCACACCTTCACGCGGCCACTCGGAAGCCTTGTCGCGGGCGTGCGTGCCCTGGAAGCGGGAGACTTCCATCATCCACTCGATCCTCGGGGCGGAGATGAAGTAGCCGAACTTACGCGAGCCTTCGATCGCATGCGAACGAGCCTGCTGAAGAGCCAGAGGGATTTGTTGGAGTCTGAGCAACTCGCCACCATCGGTCGCATGGCAAGTTCGATCTCTCACGACCTGCGCCATTCTCTTGCTGCCATCGTTGCGAATTCCGAATTTCTTTGCGACAGCCATCTCACACCGGTGCAGCGGGAGGAGTTATACCAGGAAGTGCGCAGCGGCGTGAACCTGATGACGGACCTGATCGATTCACTTCTCGAATTCGCGCG
>QIAK01000212.1:576-3976 GCA_003225515.1 Acidobacteriota bacterium
CCCCGGCATCACAACCGCTCCATTGATGTGCTGTGCGGCAGCCAGGTTTCAGGATGGTTTGATCAACGCAAGCTGGAGCGCGCTCTCTATAACCTGCTGCTGAACGCCTGCGAGGCCGCTCCGCCGGTGGGAGGCACGGTAGAAGTCACGGCTGCGGAGGTCGGCGGTTCCGTCGCGATTTCGGTTGCCGATAACGGTGGGGGCATTCCCGAGTCTATTCGGGACCGGCTGTTTCATCCTTTCGTCAGCTATGGAAAGGAGAACGGCACTGGATTGGGACTAGCCGTAGTACAAAAAATCGTTCAAGATCACGGGGGCGAGATTTTTGTGGAACGAACCTCTCAAGGCAAGACGGTTTTCCGGATCGTGCTGCCTGGGAACCTGCAGGATGCTTCGCGCGACGCCAGCGAGCCCGCCGTGGATATGCCTTCACTGGTGCCTGCGCAGCGCGATGCTGCCAGACAAAATTCGATTTCGCATCCGGGCCCGTAGGCACATTCCCTCTCTTCGCCAAGTGCCTGACCCTGGGTGGTGTAGGAGGACGGTGTGAAGAGATACGGTTCTGGAAACATTAAGATCTCAACCATTCGCAGCGCGGCACTGGCGGTTGCCGCTGTCGCTTTGTTGGGCGTTGTGGGCAGAGCGCAGACGCCCGCAATTGCTGTCTCCCCGGCAAGTGATGAGAACAACAACACCGTTCGCGACCTGCAGGATCAGGTCCGCCAACTTCGAAGCCTGGTGGAAGAGATGCGCGTCGAGAATGCCGAGTCCCGCGCCGAGATGCACCAGTTGCGCCGTGACTTGCAATCCACGCGCGCCCTGCTGGAACGGCCTGCCGCGGCTGGAAGCAGTTATGAGACAGCAACAGCTGAATCGCGTCTGCCCAACAACAGTTCGGCATCGTCCAGCACGAGTACTGATGTATCGCAAAGTTCACTTCCGATTGAACAACGAGTGCAGAAACTTGAGGAATCCACTTCTCTGATCGGCTCCAAAATCGATGAACAATATCAGACGAAAATCGAAAGTGCTTCCAAGTATCGCGCTCGGCTGCACGGCATTGTGCTCATGAACGCATTCCGCAACGTCGGCGGTTCCGACAATCTGGATTTCCCCACCTATTCTCAGGCGGTGCCCGTGGGATCGCCCCAGGCATCGGTGGGAGCGACGCTACGCCAATCAGAACTCGGGCTCGAAATCTTTGGGCCGTATATCGCAGGCGCCAGGACGTCGGCTGATGTTCAGCTCGATTTTGCCGGAGGATTCCCTGCTACGGGTAATGGCGTGAACTTCGGAATCGTCCGCCTGCAGACTGCCAACGTGCGATTCGATTGGGAACACACATCGGTCGTGGCAGGCCAGGATTCGTT
Source organism: Acidobacteriota bacterium (assembly GCA_003225515.1). Lineage (GTDB taxonomy): Bacteria > Acidobacteriota > Terriglobia > Terriglobales > Acidobacteriaceae > Sulfotelmatobacter. The sequence continues at coordinate 1,947 of QIAK01000212.1, forward strand.
ATTCATTTCGCCGCTCTCGCCTACGTCTTTCGCTTCGCTGGCCACGCCTGCGTTCGCTTTTTCCGGCAATCTTTGGGGCTGGACGCCGCAACTGCGTGTCGAACACCGCTTCTCGGTTTCCGACCAGCAGACGGTGACCTTGCAGGCGGGAGTTCTCGATAATCTCGATTGGGAACCTCCTTACAATTCTTTTTACCGTTCGGCACAGGCGGGCGAACTGTCAGGACAGCCTGCGTACGCGTTTCGCAGCGCATGGTCGCGGCCCATTCGCGAACACCCTCTCAGCTTCGGCGTTGCGGGATATTATGGACGCCAGAACTGGACTTGGGGCCGTTACGTCGATGCTTGGGCCGCGATGGCGGATTGGCAGTTTCCCATTCTCCCGCGACTGGCTCTTACGGGTGAGTTTTACCGCGGGCGCGGCATAGGCGGGCTCGGCGGCGCAATTGGGAGTTCGATCGTGTATGGAGCCGATCCCACTCTGCCCTTCAGTCCCATTCGCGGCCTAAACACTGCGGGTGGATGGAGCCAACTGAAATTGCAGATAACGCCGAAACTGGAATTGAACGGCGTTTTTGCCCTGGACAATGCATTTTCAGGTGACGTGCGCGGCTTTGCGACCGATCAGAACAACTTTGGGGAAATTCTAGGGCGCAACCATGGAACTCTGGGGAACTTTGTCTTTCGTCCTCGCTCCGATCTGGTTTTGTCGGCGGAGTACAGGCGACTGCGTACCTTTCCCATCTACGACCTTGGGAGTGTCACCAATCAGGTTAATCTGTCTGTGGGGATCTTGTTTTGAAAAGTAGATCTATTTGTCGGGGAGTGTTGCTCGTCTCGGTGCTGGTGGCCGCCGTGTGCGCGCCGGCACAGCAGGAGCTTAAGGGACATGTGCAGGTGACCAGGAACGGTCATCGACTCAAGAACTCGTCGGAAGCGGTCGTGTGGCTCTCGCTGATCGGAACTACGGTAGAGCCTCCAAAGCAGGACCCGTCGCGGATTCCGCAGTTGGTGCAGAAGAACAAAAGCTTTCAACCCTCGCTTCTGGTGATTCCGGTCGGGGGGAAGGTTGAATTTCCTAACCACGATCCGTTTTTCCACAATGTATTCTCGCTATTCGAAGGAAAGCGCTTCGATCTTGGATTGTATGAGAGCGGCACCACGCGCTTCGTCCAGTTTGACAAGCCGGGAGTGTCCTACATCTTCTGCAACATTCATGCCCAGATGAGTGCTGTGGTCATCACACTGGCAACGCCTTACTATGCTGTTTCCGACGCGCATGGTGACCTCACGATTCCCAATGTTCCGCCGGGCCGCTACGAAGTACAGGTTTTCCATTCTTCCGTTGCGCCGGAGGAGCTTCGCGCCCTCAGCCGCGAAATTACGGTGGCCCCCGGAACGACATCAATAGGCAGCTTCACGTTGACGGAGAACGACGTCACGGTTGCGCACAAGAACAAATACGGGCACGATTATGATCGGCCCGATCCCGATAGCCCGGCATATGCCAGACCCTGAATACAAATAAAAAAGGGCGTGCCGTTGAAGCACGCCCTTTTCGCCTCTGTCTTCACTTCATTTACATCACTTCATTTACATCAAATCGTTCCTTTAGTGATGACCGCCGGAGGAGTGACCGCCACCGCTGGAATGGCCACCGCCTCCGCCGGAGGAATGCCCGCCTCCGCTCGAATGACCACCGCCTCCACCCGAGGAATGCCCGCCTCCAGAGGAGTGACCACCGCCGCTCGGCGCGCTGTAATGACCACCGCCTCCGGAGCTTGGCGCGCTGTGTGAGCCACCATAGCTGCGAGGAGCGCTGTAGCTCGGCGCACTATGCGAACCGCCATAACTTGGCCCGCTGTGTGGGCTGTAACTCGGTGCGCTGTGTGGGCTGTAACTCGGTGCGCTGTGTGGACTGTAACTCGGTGCGCTGTGATATCCACCGCGCGGCGAATTACCGGAAGAAGGTGGACGCACGATGGGTTGCCGCATATCCAACTGCGGGCGCGATGATCCGCGGCTGGAGC
>QIAK01000233.1 GCA_003225515.1 Acidobacteriota bacterium
AAAAACGACTCGATGTACGTAGCGGACAGTTACCTGGGCGAGGCTGGTCGATTCGCTGACCGTCGAAGCAGTCATAACACGAGAATAATAAGGAACCGCTCACGACCTTTGACTTCGCGGCTTCCGCGCCTTAGCATGGCTCGACTACATTGGGGAGTTCCTTGCTCGATCAGACCATCTCACATTACCGGATCATTGAGAAGCTGGGCGGCGGCGGTATGGGCGTCGTCTACAAAGCCGAGGACACGCGGCTGGGCCGCTTTGTCGCGCTCAAGTTTCTTCCCGACGACCTGGCACAGGACCGGCAGGCGCTGGAGCGCTTTCGCCGTGAAGCCAAGGCGGCTTCGGCTCTGAACCATCCCAACATCCGCACGTTCCTGGTCATGGAATTTCTGGCGGGCCGAACACTCAAGCACATGATCGGCAACCGTGCGGTGGAGTTGGAAACGATCCTGTCGCTGGGTATCGAGATCGCGGACGCGCTGGATGCGGCGCACGCGGGAGGCATTGTTCATCGCGACATTAAGCCCGCCAACATTTTCGTGACCAAGCGCGACCATGCCAAAATCCTGGACTTCGGGCTGGCCAAGGTGAAGGCGGGGCCTCGCGACTCGGCAGAAATCCCCGACGTGACCGCGCCGACTACGGTTGTGGTCGAGGAGCATCTCACGAGTCCGGGTTCGACGCTGGGCACCGTCGCCTATATGTCGCCGGAGCAGGCGAAGGGGAAGGAACTCGATGCGCGCACGGATTTATTTTCCTTCGGCGTGGTTTTGTATGAAATGGCAACGGGAACTTTGCCCTTTCGCGGAGAGACCTCGGCACTGATTTTTCAGGCGATTCTCGACCGCGCGCCTGTGTCTCCGGTGCGGCTGAATCCNNNNCTGGAAAAAGACCGCAATCTGCGCTATCAGAGCGCGGCCGACATTCGCGCCGACCTGCAGCGGCTGAAGCGCGATACCGATAGCGGGCACGCGGTCGCCCACAACTCCGATTCGGTGCCGGTAGCGCAGGAAGCGCATGCGCCAATGGCGGCGCATGTGACCTCGGCGTCGGCAGTGCGACCGGCTTCGGTGGCGGCTCCGGCATCGGCTTCGTCGCCAGTGGCGGCTGCCCCTTCCGCCTCCGGGAGCGCGGCTTCCGCGAGCGCGTCTGCGGCGAGCGCGGTTGCGGCGCCAAAGAGATCTTTCAAGATCCTGATTGCCGGGGTGGGTGTGTTGGTTGCTCTTTTGATTGCTGGAGGCTTGTATTTCCGGTCGCGGCAATCCGCAACGCTCACCGAAAAAGATTCCGTCCTGCTGGCGGACTTCGTGAACACTACCGGCGATGCTGTTTTCGATGGCACGCTCAAGCAGGCGCTGGCGGTGCAACTGGAACAGTCGCCATATCTCAACCTCGTTCCAGAATCAAAAATTCGCGCGGCGTTGCGGCTCATGGGGCGGCCGGCAGACGAACGTCTGACCAACGACGTCGCCCGAGAAATCTGTCAACGGCAGGGGATCAAGGCCATGCTGACAGGATCGATCGCCAGCCTGGGCAATCACTTCGTGGTCGATCTGGCCGCGGTGAACGGTCAAACCGGAGACTCGCTGGCGCACGAACAAGCTGAGGCCGACAGCAAGGAGCAAGTTTTGAAGGCGCTCGACAAGGCGTCATCGAATCTGCGCCAGAAAATGGGAGAGTCGCTAGCTTCGGTACAGCAATTCGCCACCCCGCTGGAACAGGCAACGACGTCATCGTTGGACGCGTTGCAGGCTTTCACTCTGGGCCAGGCCGAACACCAGAAAACCAACGACGATGCAGCCATTCCACATCTAAAGCATGCGGTGGAACTGGATCCGAATTTTGCGATGGCCTGGGCCACCCTGGGGGTTTCTACCAACAACACAGGGCGCAATACCGAGGCTATCGCTGCGCTCACGAAAGCTTACGAATTGCGCGACCGGGCCAGCGAACGCGAGAAATTCTACATCCAGGCGCACTATTACTCCGAAGTCCTGATGGACTTCGAAAAAACTTTGGCTACGTATGCAGACTGGAGGCAAACTTATCCGCGCGACAATGTTCCCTACGACAATGCCGCACTGGTTTACAGCGGCATGGGCCAGCACGATAAGGCACGCGACCTGGCCAGCGAGGCTATGCGCCAGGATGGGAAAGATCGTTATGCCTACGCTAACCTGGCGTCGGCTTATCTTACGTTGAATCGGTTTGATGAGGCGAAGAGCATCGTCGATCAAGCGTCGGCGCTCAAATTGGACAGCGTTGGTACCCACCTTGTGGCGTTGGACTTGGCCGCAATACGCGGAGACTGGGCCACTTATAACCATGAGATCGACGCGGCGCGGGGTACGCCCAACGAATCGTTCTTGCTGTTCTGGGAAGCAAATGGCCAGACCGTCCTGGGAAAGGGTAAGGCGGCACGCCTAACCTGGCAGCAGGCGCGTTCGGAGATGCTCGCGCTCGGGGATAAAGATTTCGCGGCTACCATGTTCGGCATTGAAGCCTACAATGACGTTCTGCTGGGATACCCGCGGGAAGCGAAAGGCGAGGCGGAACAGGCCATGGAACTTTCTCGAGCACTCCAGGTGCGCGTAAACGCTGCCGCAGTTCTGGCCGCTACCGGCGATCTTTCCAAGTCGGCCTCGCTGCTCGCCGAACAAGTCCGCCAGTCTCCCGAGAACCAGTTGCTGCGTTTGGTGCTCGGTCCAATGGTGCAGGCAGAACAGTTTTTGCAAAAAAACCAGCCTTCCGAAACGATTGCCGTGCTGGAATCCACCCGCCCATATGAATTCGGAATCGGACCGTACGGCGCGGGTGGCGGCCCGGCTTACTTGCGTGGAATGGCTTATCTCAAGATGAAAGACGGCGTCAAAGCCGCCGCCGAATTTCAGCGCATTCTTGAGCACCGGGGGGTGGGCGCGAATGATCCGGAGTATCCGCTGTCGCGGCTGAATCTCGGGCGGGCGTATGTGCTGCAGGGAGACCTGGCCAAGGCACGCACCGCGTATCAGGATTTCTTTGCCGGGTGGAAAGATGCCGATGCGGATCTGCCGGTGCTGGTGGCGGCGAAAGCGGAGTATGAGAAGTTGAAGTAACGGGCTGGGTCTGGCATTTTCTAAAATCTTTAACCACGAAGGGCACGAAGGTTCACGAAGGAAAACCCTGATGGGGTGCTTCGTGTAACTTCGCGTTTTTCGTGGTTTTCGTGGTTTTCTTTTTTGGATCGCGGCCCATCCCTGGGAATAACGCAGGAATGGGCCGCGCGCTTATCGTTCAAGAAAAATGAATCAATAACTCAGTAATGGGTTAACGAGATGCCGTTGAGAGCGTCTGTAACTAGCGTTTCTGCGTAGGCGTTGTCGGTCGCGACCGATGTCGTGAAGGTCATTCCAGTTCTCCAACTTGCCGTCGCTTCGGGATGCACAGCGCACAGGATGACCCATCCTTTTCCGGAACTACTCTCGACCACCGCGGGGGTCCCGTCAGGATACTTGGCGACAATGCTGCCCCAGCCGCTCAACTGCGGACCATCCTCCCAATACTGGTCGAGCGTCTTTCCGTCGGCGCCTTTGACCTCAACCGCTTCCTTATGAATGCCCTTGAACTCATCCGCGTAGTAGTTGAACCAGACACCGGACGGCGTGAGATCGAGATAACTATAGACGCCCGAGTGGCCAGCAAAGAAAGCTCCTGCGCAAATACCCAGGTAGTGCAGGCCGTCATTGACGATCGCGTTGCGGAGATTAGTCTTGGTCGTACTCGACAGATTCTGACTGATGGTAATCGCGTTGCCTCCGGGCATGAGGAAGAGTTTGTATGTCTTGAGTGTGCTCTCGCTCATCCCGTTGAGCTGACTTGAGGTTGCGGTCGCGTAGCTAAGGTTTAAATCGCTGAGAATAGTTTTGGTGGCCGTGACGTCACCCGACGAGGTTCCGGTGCCAACAAACAGCAGCACCAAAGGCGTGGTGGAACCCGCAGCCGTTGCAAGGGCCACATCCGCCACCGTAGGCGGCGTTGGCCGCTGGGAGAATGACGAGTTGGACACACCGCAAGCGGTGGAAAAGATCATGGCAAGCAAGCCTGCAGACACAATCAGATAGCGAGACAATCGGAATAATGGAAGTTGAACAGCATGAAAACGCACAGAGAACTCCTCACGACATCTGGGGCCTTGTAAACGGAGCCCAGGTGCCATTTCTGGTATTTGGATTAAGTTCCTAGGAGGACAAAGCGGAGACTGTTCTGAGTGTACATATCTGAAATAAGAACGCAAACACAGAAGTACATGGGGAGTACTTCATGTCCTTCATGGTTCCTGTTTTGCTGGCTGAAGGGCTTAGGGCTTTGCGGGGAGCGGCTGCCAGAGCTCGATCTTGTTGCCGTCGGAGTCGTAGATCCAGGCGAAGCGGCCGTAGGATTCGTCCATTCGTTTGGGATCGATCTTTACTCCCTCTTGTTTTAAGCGGTCGAGCAAAGCGTCCATGTCGTCCACGATGTAGTTGATCATGAATTGGGCGTGGCCGGGATCGAAGTATTTCGTGGACTCGGGGAAAACCGTCCAAACGGTAACGTGTTCCTTTTGCGGGTCGTCGTGTTCGCGCCACGGAAGCATCGCGCCGTGGCCGGTGTCGGCGAGGCCAAGATGCTTGGAATACCATTCGCGCATCTGATCACGATTCGCGGATTTGAAGAAGACGCCGCCGATTCCAAGAATGCGCCCGCGCTGCTCGGTTTTGACCGGCGGCTTCGACTTTTCAGTTTGCGGAGATTGCACTTCCTGTCCTCCCATTGCGCAAGCCGAGATGAGCAACAGCGAGCCGATCGCGATTGTGCTCCAGGGGGTTGCTTGCATGGCGGGATTATACATAGTTTCGATTCGCGTGGAGAAAACGTTTCGATCAAGATTCGACATTCGATCCGGGGATGAAGGATGTGGTTCTTAGAAAATCCAGAACGTTTAGAATCCAACCCGCTCGCGCGATCGTCTGATATCTTTTAGCTTCCCCTGTTTCTCACGACAATGAATTCTGCTCAGCGCCCACACCGGTGGATGGTGATTCTTGCCTTCGGACTCGTGTACCTGTTCTGGGGCTCGACCTATCTGGCGATTGATGTGGCGGTGCAGACCATTCCTCCGGCTCTGATGTGCGGCATGCGATTTTCGATCGCCGGAATTGTGATGCTGGTGGTGTGCGCGGCCACGGGACGCCGGATTTTCTATTCTCCGCGGCAGATCGCGCTGGCCGCGGTTGTGGGGCTGCTGCTGCTGATGGGAGGCAATCTCACGCTGTCTTATGCGGAACTGGTGGTGTCTTCGGGCCTGGCCGCGCTGATTATTGCGATTACTCCGCTGTGGTTTCTGGTGCTGGATTCCCTGCTGCTCGGCGATCATCACATTTCTGGACGCGGCAAAGCAGGCCTGGGGCTCGGAATCGTGGGACTAGCCGTGCTGGTGTGGCCGCAGCTGCAATCGGGCACGATGGGGCACCGCGAATTTTGGGCGTCGATCAGCCTCATTGCAGGATCGTTTACCTGGGCTCTGGGATCGGTGCTGTCGAAGCGCTGGCAGTCGGGGATGGATGTGTTCAGCGCCACGGGATGGCAGGTCGTCGCGGCCGGCGCGGGAAATCTTATTTTTGCTTTTTTTGCCGGGGACATGGCGCGCGCGCAGTGGAGCACGCGCAGCCTGAGCGCCATGTTTTATCTGGTGGTGTGCGGCTCGTGGATTGGATACACGGCGTATATCTGGCTGCTCGAACATGTTCCTACGTCGAAGGTATCGACCTACGCTTACGTGAATCCGGTGGTCGCGGTGTTCCTGGGATGGCTGATTCTGCACGAGCCGGTCGACCGCTACATCGTCGCGGGCAGCGTGATTGTGGTGCTGTCGGTCATCCTGGTCACCAGTGCGAAAGTAAAGGAAAAGACCGTCGCTGAGGAACTGCCGGCGGTGGAGGCGGTGGGGGACTAGGGAACTTCGATTTCAGATTTTTGATTTCAGATTTCAGATTTTAAGGCGTGCAGTTTGGGGTTTGTTCGGTTTTCAATCTGAAATCTAAAATCAAAATCTGAAATCTCCTGCTTTACTTTGACGCTTCTTCGTCCTCTTCCGAATCATTCACGAGATCTACCGCGTGGCCATGAATGGCGAAGGTCTGCCTGGGGGTGCCGGCCGGTTCAAAGCTGACTCTGGTCGGATTGCGCTGCCAGGAGGGCACGGGACAGGCCGAGTCTGGGGCGGCGTCATCGGGCAGGCCCTCATTCGAGAGGGACTTCTTTAATACTGGCTTGCGGCGACTGAGTTGCGCCACGATGGCGTAGGTCTTCTTTCCGTCCTCAGAGACTCCACAATAGGCGACATAGTCCCGATACCAGCTGGCATCGGAGTAATAGACGTCGAACTCGGGAAGGTTGATAGGGGAGATGCGGCCAGTGGTGCGGTCGACTAGGAGCCAGCTTCCGCGCTGCCATCGCCAGCGTGGGACGGTATCGTCGGGAAGAGCGTCGTTCACGCGAAAGGCGCGGCGAACCACGAAGAGCCGCTCGGTGACCTCGTGCGGCGCTCCGAGAACGTATTGCTGGACGCGACCGTCGACGATCAGCGTGCGAATTTTGATGGTCAAAGGCTTGGCGTCGACCGCTGTGCCTGCGAACCATTGGGCTGAGGTCCACTTGCCGAATGCGATTACGTGGACCTTGGTGGCGGCGCTCGCTACAGGCATCAGCAGCGCTGTGCAGATAAGCCAGCATGCAATTTTTTTCACTACGATCCGCATGGCTCGAGAGTAGGCATCCGGCGCGGCGCAAGCAAGGTTTTCAGTCACATACGTCATGGCGATGTGCCAAAGTGGGAATAGCTGAGTGGCATAAAGAGTGATAGTGTTCAAAAAACTGGCGCAAGCCGGACGCAAGTAGAAGAATGGAGTTAAAATCAGTTTGGCTAGCAGGTGGTTTTGCTTATGAGCGTCTTGCCTCCCTCGCGTCCTTTGTCGCGGCCGGATGTGCGGACAACTTCGCAGGGCGAAGCCGCCTCTTATCAAGAGATGGGTGAGCTACTACCACGACGCCGTGCCCCGCGAATCCTGGTTGTTGACGACCAGCCCAGCATCGCCGGCCTGATGAGCCAGTTACTCAGCATGCGCGGTTATGACGTGGCAACCGCCTCCAATGCCGAGCAAGCCGAGGCGGAGGTGCGCCGGCAAACTCCCGATCTGATCCTGTCGGATGTGATGATGCCGGGCAAGTCAGGGTACGAGCTCTGCCGCGGCCTGAAGGAAAATCCCGCTACGCGCCTGATTCCGTTTGTGCTGATTACCGGACTCAGCGACAGCACCGACAAAGTGCGCGGCATTGAGGCCGGCGCCGATGATTTCCTGAATAAACCAGTTCTTGCCGAAGAACTGATTGCGCGGGTGAAATCTCTGCTGCGGCTGAAAGAGTTTACCGACGAACTGGAGACCGCCGACTCTGTGTTGTGCACGCTGGGCCTGATTGTGGAAGGCCGCGACCCTTATACCGAAGGCCATTGCGAGCGCCTTTCGGTGCGTGCCGCGGACCTGGGCCGGCATCTGGGCATGGACGAAGATTCCATTCTCGCGCTGAAACGTGGCGGATATCTGCACGACCTGGGCAAGATCGCGGTGCCGGATGACATTCTGAAAAAGGGCAGCGATCTCACGCCTGAGGAATGGCTGGTGATGAAGTTACATCCCATTACGGGCGAGAATATCTGCAAACCGTTGCATTCGCTGCGCCTGGTGCTGCCTATCATCCGGCATCATCACGAACATACCGATGGGTCGGGCTATCCCGATGGTCTGGTGGGATCAGACATCCCGATCTTGCCGCGAATTTTGCAGGTGGTCGACGTCTACGACGCGCTGCGCACCGCTCGCTCCTACAAACCGGCTCGGACCCATGAGCAAGCCGCCCAGACAATGCGCGAGGAAGCAGCTCGCGGGCTTTGGGACGAGGATTTGGTGGGAGAATACTTTTCGATGCTGGAACAGCAGAGGCTGGTGGCGTAGTTCTCAGCTGTCAGCTCTCAGTTCTTGTTTGTCAATCTTCCTTTAATTCGCCCCTCCAATTCCTCACTTTCAATTCCTCTTTTCCTAAGTGATCGAGGGCTTCGTGCTCTCAGTTTCAACCAATCTTCTATGTCGCTGTCTCACTTTATAGAAGTTGCTGCTAGTGCATCTTGCGCTTGGCGGTAGGCTTTTGTCAGTCGAGGGTGCTGTCCCGTTGTGTTAGCATTTTACGCATTCCAAGGAAAAAACCAATATGAAGACAATCGCGCTGTTTGCGTCGATCAGTATTGCCAGCGGACTGATGTTTGCAAATGTCTACACCTCAGTGGTAGACGCAAAGTCATGGGGCAGTGATATTCCGGGGTCGATCGCAGCCGCGAGGGAATACTTCAAGACGGTAAGTCCGGCGAATTTTTTCCGGATATTTTCTCCTTTGAATCAAATGCTGGCACTTGCTGTGCTGGTCTTGTTTTGGAAATCATCGTCTCCCATCCGCATGTGCCTGGCCGCGGCTCTCGTCCTGTACGTCTTGAGTGATGTAATAACCTTCGCGTACTTCTACCCGCGGAACGAGATCATGTTCAGGGCGGCACTTAACGATGTAACACTTCTCAGGAAAACTTGGGCATCGTGGAGCGCGATGAATTGGGTGCGCTCTTCGATCCTGCTTGCGGGAGTGATTCTATCTTGTGTGTCGTTGCACAAGATCTATTCGATAGAGGGATAGTCCTGTCAGTTGGCCAGCCTCGCGATTTCTTCAAGCGTCCAAACATGTTCGGTTAGCCCCGCTGCCATCGCTGCCGTAATCCGGAGCATCTTGTGATGCGGCCAGAGTTGTAATCGATGAAGTGCAGCGCCACGGCTGCTCTGTGGTTCTCGAACTTCTTGGAAAAGGCATTCGTCAGTCGCGTAAAGCGGGGCATCGACATTCGCGTGGAGATAAATACAATGTGTCCAACTGGAATACAAGGTCGGCAAAACATTTTCGCTGTTGCAAATGCCTCTGGTTGTGAATCTCCCGGTTCCAAGGTTGCCTTTCATATTTGAATAACGCAGTTGAATTACGCTGATGCGCGGCGATCGAGGCATTGGAATACCGTTCTTTCCCAAAGTGCTGTGGAAAAGTACAATGGCGAGGCACTCTCCCGGCATCCAAACGAGCTGTAGCGGCATCTGTCCCAAGCCGTCGAAAACTGGAGAACCGAGAACTACTTTGGACCCTCGATACAGCATTGTTATTCCGGCCTATAACGAAAGCGAGCGCTTGGGCGCCAGCCTCGAAAAGGTGCTGAGCTACGTTCACGCACATAACCTGGACGCGGAGATCATCGTTGTAGATGACGGCTCGCGCGACAATACGGCGGAAATCATTCGCAGCTTCGCCGCGAAAGATCCGATGCTTCGGCTGGTGGAAAATCCCGGCAATCGCGGGAAGGGATACAGCGTACGGAATGGAGTGCTGAACGCGCGCGGACGGATTATTTTGTTCAGCGATGCCGACCTCTCCTCGCCGATCGAAGAAGCGACGAAGCTCTTCGAGGCCCTAGAGGGCGGCGCCGATATTGCGATCGGCTCGCGCTGGCTGCGCGCCGAAACTCAAACCCAGCGCCAACCGCTGCACCGCCAACTCTTCGGCCGGATCTTCAACCTGATGTTGCGGCTGACGCTGGGGCTGCAATTCGCCGACACTCAATGCGGCTTCAAGGCCTTTAAACAACCGGCGGCGCAAGCGCTCTTTCCGCTGCAAAGAATCGAGCGCTGGGGATTCGATCCGGAGATTCTCTTTCTGGCCCGCAAGTTGAAATTCAACGTGAAGGAAGTTCCCGTGGCGTGGGGACACAGCGGCGGCACGCGCATCAACCCGGTGGTCGACGGCTCCCGCATGTTCACTGAGATGTTAAGAGTGCGCTGGTATGACTTAACGGGAAAGTACGCAATCAATACAGGCGCAGCTCAGACGGCGGTGGTGCCTAATCAAAACGGCCCGCAAGTCTAGCGAAGCGATTTCTCCGCCTGCAGCGCCTGGGCCGCCGTCAGCTTTACCGCGTTAACCACCCGGCTTCCCATTTCTGTAGTTGAGATTGCAGCGTGCGTCTTGCCCGCGAGGTCGGCGGTGCGTGCGCCGTGCTGCAAAACGTGATTAACTGCGGACTCAACGCAGGCGGCTTCCCGCTGCAACTGAAGCGAATGCCGCAGCATCATGGCGACGGAAAGAATCGCGCCCAGCGGATTCGCGATTCCCTTGCCTGCAATATCGGGCGCGGAACCGTGAACCGGTTCATACAGCCCGACCGGGCCACCCACGCTGGCCGAGGCCAGCAGTCCAAGCGAACCTACAACTCCGCCGGCCTGATCAGAAAGAATGTCGCCAAACATGTTCTCGGTGAGCACAACATCGAAATCCGCGGGACGCTGCACCAGCAACATTGCAGCCGAGTCGACGTACTGGTGGGCCAGCTTCACCTCGGGATAATCTTTTCCAATGCGGGTCACGACTTCGCGCCACAGGCGCGAGCATTCGAGCACATTAGCTTTGTCTACCGAGAGAACTCTTTTCTTGCGCTTCTCCGCGAGATCGAAGGCCACGCGGGCAATACGCTCGATTTCCGACTCTCCGTAGCGCATGGTGTTGACCGCGACGCGCGAGCCGGGATTGCCCTCGATTGAGCGAGGCTGGCCGAAGTAGGCCCCTCCGAGCAACTCGCGCACGATCATGATGTCGGTGCCGCGCACAACTTCAGCTCGCAGCGGAGAGCAATCTTCGAGCGCGGAAAAGAATACCGCGGGACGCAGATTGGCGTACGCACCCAATTCGCGGCGAATGCGCAGCAGTCCAGCTTCAGGCCGTAGATGGCCAGGATTGTGATCGAAGGCGGGACTTCCGACGGCTCCCAGGAGCACCGCCGACGATGACAGACATGCTTGAATCGTCTCCGGCGGGAGCGGGTCATTGACTGCGGCGAGGGCGGCTCCGCCAATGAGCTGGTGTTGCAGCTCGAGTTGATGCTCGAAGCGTTCGGCAACGGCTTGAATTACGAGAACGGCTTGCTCCGTAACTTCGGGGCCAATACCGTCGCCAGGGAGAATCGTGAGCTTCAAGAGCATGAGGGAGAATGGGTAATTTTGTAATTGGGAAATTGAAAACCACTAATTCTATCGCTTAAGCAGGAGGCCTCAATGGCAGCGGTGTGCACGGTGCACGCGAGATCCTTTGCTCCGCCTGAA
>QIAK01000234.1:0-9902 GCA_003225515.1 Acidobacteriota bacterium
TCTCGACGAACTTCGCAGCGAAGGCCCGTTTGGCGATCACACGGGCTTCTACTCGCTTGAGGATCTCTATCCCGTTTTCCATCTCACTTGCATCACGCACCGCAAAGATCCGATTTACGCGACGACGATTGTGGGCAAGCCTCCTCAGGAAGACGCGTACATGGGCAAGGCGGTCGAACGCATTTTCCTGCCGCTGATGAAGCTGACGATTCCAGAATTGGTGGACATCAACCTTCCCGTCGAGGGCGTGTTCCACAACCTGATGCTCGTCTCGATCAGAAAATCCTATCCCGGTCAGGCACGCAAGGTGATGAATGCCGTCTGGTCGCTGGGCCAGGCGATGTTTACCAAGTGCATCATTGTCGTGGACGAAGATGTCGACGTGCAGGATATTGCCGACGTTGTGCTGAAGGTCTGCAATCACATCGACCCTGAGCGCGACATTCAATTCACGCTCGGTCCGGTGGATTCGCTCGATCACGCTTCGCGCCTGCCGAACTATGGATCGAAGATGGGCATCGATGCCACGCGTAAATGGGCCAGTGAAGGCTTCACACGCCCCTGGCCGGATGAGATTGTGATGGACGCGAAGACCAAGGCGCTGGTCGGCAGTAAGTGGAAGGCGCTGGCCAAGTAACTGGGGCTAGAGTGATCCTGAATCGTTAGTTCGCCGAGCTATTCGATTCCCGGTCCGCAGGTAACTGCTTATACCCCGCACAGCGCAGCACCGGCAATCGAGGATACTTGGGAAAACGCGCATCGGTCGCAGACAATCCGCACAGATAAAAAGCCGACCCGCGATCTGACTCGATCAGCCGCATGAAACGGCAGTCCGCGCACAGGCCGACTTCTGCCCGCGCTGTTTCTCGCTTTTCTTCGCTCACGTTTACAGAATATCGCTCATTGGCCGGCGCGGGACGATTTCGCTTCTCTTTCGGTATACTGAATATCGAGATGCCGGTTCTGAAAAACATCGCGGCGATCGCCAAGGGCATGAGCATCACCTTCATGGAGATGTTCCAGCCGACGACCGTGGAGAATTATCCTGACGGCAAAGATCCACTTCGCGGCGCACGCATCGAGGCCCGATTTCGCGGCGCTCATGTGTTGCAGCGCGACGAGAACGGACTGGAAAAGTGTGTAGCCTGCTTTCTTTGCGCGGCCGCCTGCCCATCGAATTGCATTTATATCGAGGCCGCTGAAAATACTGCCGAGCACCGGGTCAGTGGCGCCGAGCGCTACGCCAAGGTTTACAACATCGATTACAACCGCTGCATTTTCTGCGGATATTGCGTGGAAGCGTGCCCTACGGACGCGATCACTCACGGGCATGGATTCGAGCTGGCAACCTTCAATGCCAGTAATCTGGTTTACCGTAAGGAGCACATGCTGGCCCCCCGGCCAGCACATATGGGAGCCAACGTCGTATTCAATCAGGCCGACGTGGACGGCGGCGCTCCGAAAGAGATGGTGCACGGGAGCTAAACTTCGGAGCAAGTCTCGAGTTGAATCCACGCCGGTCAATGAGACCGGCGTTCGTGTTAGGACGTCGTCGGTCGTTGGGCTTACGTCGTTGGTCGTTGGCCGTTGGCTGTTGGCCAAATCGATTTGGAGGCCGGGATGGCGAATCCACTGATGTGGTTGAACTGTGCGCGAAGAAAGCAAGCGGGAATTGATGAGGTAGCCTAGCCAACGACTGACGACCAACGACGATTTTCAAATGTCTGACTTTTTACAAACCGTGAAGCAACGCGTTGTGGTTTACGACGGCGCGATGGGAACCAACATCCAGAAGCGTAATCCTACCCTGGACGACTACTGGGGGAAGGAAAACTGCAGCGAAGTTCTGGTTTTGAGCCGACCCGATATTATCCGCGACATTCATGCGGACTTTTTCCGCGCGGGTTGTGACATCGTCGAAACCGACACGTTCGGAGGAAGCAGCATTGTTCTTGGAGAATTTGAGCTTCGCGATCGTGTGCGCGAGATCAATGTCAGGGCCGCACAACTGGCCAAGGAAGTAGCTCAGCAATTCTCGACGAAAGATCGGCCCCGGTTCGTCGCGGGATCAATGGGCCCCACCACGAAACTGCCATCCCTGGGACACATCGGTTTCGAGGCGATGGTTGAGTCGTACGAAGAGCAGGCCTCCGCGCTAATTGAAGGTGGAGTCGATCTGCTCCTTATCGAGACGGCGCAAGATTTGCTGCAAGTGAAGATTGCCACCATCGGCGTGCTGGAAGCCATGCGGAAGGCAGGCAAGCGTCTGCCGGTACAGGTGCAGGTTACGCTTCAGGAATCGGGGACGATGCTGCTGGGCACCGAGATTGGCGCAGCCCTGACCGCGCTGGAACCATTCGACGTGGATGCGATCGGGTTGAACTGTGCGACCGGGCCGAAGGAGATGAATGATGCAGTCCGTTATCTTGCGCTGAATTCCACGAAAGAGGTTTCGGTGCTGCCGAATGCAGGGCTGCCTCAGAACGTGGGTGGACACGCCGTGTATAAGCTTTCGCCGGAAGAATTGGCGGAATATCACAAGCATTTCGTGAAGGACTATGGCGTCCGCATTGTGGGCGGATGCTGCGGGACGACGCCCGAACACCTCAAGGCGGTGGTGGACGCGGTTGCCAACGTGGAGCCTGCCAGGCGCGATGTGAAGCGTGTGGGATCGGCATCGAGCGCTTATACGACGGTTCCTCTTGACCTTGAGCCCAAGCCGCTCATCGTGGCGGAGGAAATGAATACGACGACTCGTGTCGAACATTTCCGGAAGCTGGTGCAGGGTAAAAAGTACGACGACATTCTCGCGCTCGCCAAGAAACTGGTGAACGAAGGCTCGCACATGCTGGACCTGTGCTGCGCAATTGTTGGCGAGGACGAGAAGGGCTACATCACATCGATTCTTGAAAAGATTGCCACGCGTGTTCCTGCGCCGATTCTGGTCGATTCGACCGAGGCTGACGTCGTGGAAGAAGCCCTGAAGCGCATACCGGGGCGAGCCATTATTAATTCGATCAATCTCGAGGATGGCGAGAAGCGGACATCACAAGTGTTGCCGATGGCGAAGCGGTACGGCGCGGCCGTGATCGCGCTGACCATCGACGAAGATGGAATGGCGCTGACGGCCGACAGGAAAGTCGCTATCGCGCACCGCATTTATGAATTGGCCACCAAGAAGTATGGACTGGATGGCACCGACCTGATTTTCGACGCCCTCACTCTGCCGATTTCGACGGGGCAGGAGGAATACCGCACGGCGGGCATGGAAACGCTCAAGGCTGTGGAGCGGATCAAGAAGGAACTGCCCTCCGTAAAAACGATCTTAGGTGTGAGCAATATTTCGTTCGGGCTGGATGCTTATCCGCGGCGCGTGCTGAATTCTGTGTTCATGCACGAGGCGGTCGATCACGGCCTCGACCTGGCCATTGTGAACTACACCAAGATTTATCCGCTCTACAAGATTCCGCAGGAGGAAGTAGATCTGGCGCGGAAGCTGATTTTTCGTGACACATCGGCTGGCGATCCGCTGCAGGTTTACATGGCGCATTTTTCAGGGATGAAAGGCAAGCCCGCAGCTTCAACGACCGCGCACGTCGATACGCTGTCGGTAGAGGACAAGCTGAAGTTCGCCATCATCAACGGCGAGAAATCGGTGGGCGAGGGCGCGCGCAAGAAATCATTAGAGGACTTGCTCGAAGAAGCGCTGGCAGATTATTCCCCTCTGGAACTGATCAATACTGTCCTGCTCGATGGCATGAAGACGGTCGGCGACCTGTTCGGCGCCCGCAAGATGCAGCTCCCTTCCGTGCTCGATTCGGCGGGAGTCATGAAAACTGCGGTGGCTTATCTCGAACCCAAAATGGAGAAGAAAGCCGGTTCGCAAAAAGGCACGATCGTGTTGGCGACGGTGAAGGGCGACGTACACGATATAGGAAAGAACCTGGTCGACATCATTTTGTCGAACAATGGATTCAAGGTCGTCAATCTCGGCATCAAGCAGCCGGGGGACACGATTATTCGCGCAGCGCAGGAGAATCAGGCCGACGCGATCGGACTGAGCGGCCTGTTGGTGAAATCGACGCTGGAGATGAAATACGTCATCCAGGATCTGGAGAGGCAAAAGCTGGAGTTCCCTGTCATATGCGGCGGCGCTGCCCTGACGCGGAAGTACGTCGAAGACGATCTGCGGCGCGAATATGCGAATGCGGTTTTCTATGCCGACGACGCGTTCGCGGGCTTACACATTATGGAGGACCTGGCCACCGAGAATGGAGCGAAGCAGGCTCGGCTTTCTGAGGGCCGCACCGTAAAAGAATACGCAAAGGCCACGGCCGTGGATGAAGAAACCGGTCCGGTGTTTGCGGAACGAAGTGCGGTGGTCGGAGATGCTCCGAGTATTCCATCGCCTCCGTTCTGGGGAGTGCGAGTGCGCAAGGATTACGATCTGCGCGAACTATTTCGTTACATCAACGAGACTGCGCTTTTCAAGAATCAGTGGCAGTTGAAGACCGCCTCGCAGTCGGATTATGTGCGGCTGGTCGATGAAAAGTTCCGCCCGATTCTTCGCAAATTGGAGGATGAGGTCGCGAACTCGGGATGGTTTGAGCCGAAAGTTGTGTACGGATACTTCCCTGCTCAGGCGGATGGGAACGACGTGGTGGTGTATCAAGCGCCGAATAGCGAGTCTCGAGTACCGAGTGCGAGTCCAAGCGAATTTTTAAGATTTACTTTTCCCCGACAACGGGAGGGCCGGCGACTCTGCCTGTCTGATTTCTTTGCTCCAAAAGCTTCAGGAAAGATGGATGTGATCGGACTTTCGCTGGTCACGATCGGATCGAAAGCGAGCATTGAGACGCAGCGCCTGTTCGAAGGCGGAGAGTATACGAAGTATCTCTATCTTCACGGGCTGAGTGTCGAGACGGCTGAGGCGCTGGCGGAATTCCATCACAAGAAAATGCGCGAGGAGTTGGGAATCGCCGGAGAAGATTCCACGGAGATTCGCGATCTGTTTCATCAGAAGTATCGCGGGTCGAGATATTCGTTTGGGTATCCGGCGTGTCCGAATCTGGAAGACCAGACCAAGCTGTTTGCCCTGTTGAAGCCGGAAGAGAACGTGGGTGTACGGCTGACGTCGGGGTTCTTACTGGAGCCGGAGCAGTCAACGTCGGCGATTGTGGTCCATCATCCGGGGGCGAAGTATTTTGTGGTTTGAAAGGCCTACCACCCAGCTCGCACAGGGGAGCACAGAAACAATTTAGAACGTGGCTTGCAGGCGCAACGAGTAACTTCTGGGCGGCGCGACCGCGTTCCCAGAGAATAGGCCCGCGAAGTTGATCAGGTTGAGGCGGTTGTTCAAGTTTTGAACGTCAACCTGAACGCGAGCGCTCCTCTGGTCGTGCTTCCAGAGTTCAAGCCCGGCGGAAGCATCTCCTGACATCGACGGCTTGACCCGGCCGCGTGCAAAGTTGACTCGATCGACGATCGCTGGCCCGTACAAAGCGAGCGCGTTCTGAATTTCCTCTGGCGTGTCGTCCACCACGGCGGGCAGGCCCGACCCGTACTCTCCTCCCAAGGCAATCCATGCACGTTGAGTCAATTGATAGCGCAGACGACCGTGCAGCGTGTTGCGCTGGTCCTGCGAATCCCAAAAACGTCCGCTCGTGTTATTCAGCGCATTGGTCGCGTCGGAGCCCAGGAACAGCCCTCCAGTGACGGGCAAATAAACGCTGCCCACAATGTAGGAGTAGTTGACGTAGCCTGAAAAACGACGCCAGTTCGGCAGTTCGAGCTTACTTTCTGCGCCATAGATTGAAGCCTTGCGAAAGGCAATGGGAAAACTGATGGCGGTGTTGAGCAGAAGATCGTCATCCGCGTAATGCGAGAAGTCGCGGCGGAAAACGTTGCCGTCGAGCTTGAGCTTGCCTGCGAACGACTTGGTTAGACCCACTTCGTAGTAGTTTCCCAGTGAGGGTTTCACGGGCAAACGCAGGACATTCGAATTCAGCGAAACAACGCTGGGAGAGCTGGCGA
Organism: Acidobacteriota bacterium; assembly: GCA_003225515.1. Lineage (GTDB taxonomy): Bacteria > Acidobacteriota > Terriglobia > Terriglobales > Acidobacteriaceae > Sulfotelmatobacter. The sequence goes on from QIAK01000234.1 coordinate 6,034, forward strand.
GCAGAATATTCTCAAACGCGGGAGTCTGAAAGGAGCGATCGTAAGAGGCGTGCAGCACCACATTCGCCGAATTGAAATAACGTGCCACGCTGAGGCGCGGACTCACTGCATTCTGGTTGACGAGAAGTTGGTAGTGATCCCAGCGAAGGCCTGCGCTAACGGTCCACTTGCCCATTCGCATCAGATCCTGCACGAACGCCGACTGCTCGAGATCGAGGCCACTTCCCGAGAATTGAAAAGTCGACGGCGTTCCCGGATCGAACTGGCTCGGGTCGGTAATGATATCGCTGAAATTTTCATGAAGCTGGGTGAAGTCTCCTTCGAAACCAGCCCTGAATTCGTGATTCCCGCGATGATACGAAGCGGTTGCTTTGAGGTACTCCTCCCGAAAGCCGCGATCCTGAAAGGCAATGATCGGAGTGGACTGCGCATTCGAATCGAGATCGACGGTGTTCGAACGCATCATCAGGCGGAGGTCAGCCAACAGATGCTCCGAAAAAATATGCTGATAGGAGGCGATGCCGATGGTTTCGAAGTCATCGCGATGCTGCACCTGTCCGGCGTCCTGCTGCAGATGTTCGTTCGGCACCAGAAACTTGGAGAATTCCCGCCGCAAGCTAATGCCAAAACGGTCGTGGTTCGAAAAGTCGCGATCATAGCGCGCCGCGAAATCCGTGGTCGTAGCAGTGTTGGTGAAATTTTCAAGTACCGGCGGATTCAGGTAGCGATCTGTGAGGGCTGCGTCGCCATTGACCGAGAGCGCATTCTTTCCCCAGGCATATTGCGCGAGAGCATACGCATTGCGGGTGCCGAAACTTCCGCCCGACAGAATGGCTTGTCCGTGAAAGCCGGGGCGGTCGTCCTTCGTGGTATCTACTTCGACGACGCCGCCCATCTTGCGCCCGTATTCGGCGGGGATGCCGGCGGTATAAATCGTGAGGGAATCCACGTCGTCCGCTTCGATTTCAAGGCCGGCGCTGGGCGAGCGATTATCCGTGAGCGGCACGCCGTCCACTACAAACTGCGTCTGGTACTCCGACCCGCGCGGGTGAAGGGTGGCGCTGCCTTCATAGACCCAGCCGGGCTGGGAGTTGACCAGATCAGGCAAGGAACGCCCTGGCAGCGACGCCTCTCGTCCGGTAATCGATTGGGTCTCAATGCGGTTGCTCGATGTTGTGCGACTGGGATCGAGCAGCGGGCTCTCCGCAGTCACATTTACCGCGGTGCTCATGGCGGCAATGCTCAGCTTGACCAGATACTCGATGGGCAGGGCGGAGCGAATTTCGATGATGCCATTGAAGCTAGAGAAGCCATCCCGATAGACCCTAAGTTCGTAGGGTCCGAAGGGAAGGTTACGAGCGGTCAGCAGCCCGGCATCGTCAGTCACGAGTGCGCGATGGAGGTGCGCCGCCTCACTCGATAGCGTTACAGAGGCCTTCACACCCAACCCGTGCGGGTCCGACACCTTCAGGCGGAGTTCTCCCGCATTGCTCTGCGCCCCGAGCGGCAGAGCCAGCAGCACCATCCCCAGTTGAAGCAAGATACGCAAGATTTTGGGTAGGGGAATCCTCATGATATCAGCCACCCGCACCGAAGCTGGTTACCAAGGGCATCCAGTATGCCATCGTTTCGATACTGGAAGTTCTCTCTCACGCCGCCCCCCCCGGGCAAGAGCTGGACGACTTCGTTTTTACAAAATGCAGACACCTTGGTGACAAAACCAGGACTCAAATACGGCAAATTTCTATTCAGATCCTAATTTGGGGTGGGCCTTCCCTTCGCTCGCTCCAGGATCGCAAGCTTCACGCCCTCCGTCACCGGGAGGGAATGGGGAAAAACTGGCGCTCGTACCGCAGGGGGTACGGGCGCCGTTTTGTTTGGACGCGCGACCGCGCGATGAGGTGCTTGCTTAAGCACTGGACCGGCGCAGCTGTTTGCCTGCCGAATCCGCTTCAACTGTTACAATTTTGTGATCAGCCAAAAAAAGTTCTGTGCTGAAACATAACGCGCCATGAAATGTCCTTTTTGCGGATTTGCGAATGATAAGGTCGTCGACTCTCGCGAGAGTAAAGAAGCGGAATCCATCCGGCGCAGGCGCGAATGCCTGAAGTGCGCTAAACGGTTTACCACCTACGAACGCATCGACGAAATTCCCTATATGGTGGTGAAAAAAGACGGCCGCCGAGAGAAATTCGATCGCCAGAAAATACTCAACGGATTGCTGCGGGCCTGCGAAAAACGTCCGGTACCGATCGGCAAGCTGGAACAAATCGTTAACGAGACCGAGTCCTTCGTCATGGAATCGGCCGAGCGCGAACGCAAGACCAGCGAACTCGGCGAATTAATCATGAACCGCCTACGCCGGTACGACAAAGTAGCCTATGTGCGCTTTGCGTCCGTGTATCTCGATTTCAAGGATGTGAAAGAGTTCATGAACGAGTTGAAAGACCTGGTTAAGGCAAAGACAGTTTAGCGCCTGATAATTGAGGAAAATCGATTCATGGCTCATAAGGTAACTTTGATTCCCGGAGACGGGATCGGTCCTGAAGTGACGAACGCGACGGTGCGCATCCTGGAAGCGACCGGGATAAAGTTCGAGTGGGAGACCTTTGCCGTCGGCGCTGAAGCGTTTAAAAAATCAGGTGAATACATTTCCAAGGAATTGATTGAATCCGTGGAACGGACCCGTTGTGGATTAAAGGGTCCGGTGACCACGCCGGTCGGCGAAGGCTTTCCGAGCATCAACGTGGCGCTGCGAAAGAAATTCGAGCTTTACGCCAACTTCCGGCCGATCCGCAACTTGCCCCACATTCCAACGCGTTATCCAGACGTCGATCTGATCATCGTCCGCGAGAACACCGAGGGACTGTATTCGGGCCTTGAACACGAAGTTGTGCCGGGAGTAGTGGAGAGCCTGAAGATTATTACGGAGAAGGCGTCGACCCGGATCGCAAAGTTCGCGTTCGAATACGCTCGCAAGAATCAGCGGAAAAAGATCCACTGCATTCACAAAGCAAACATCATGAAGCTATCCGATGGATTGTTCCTGCGTAGCACCCGAGCTGTGGCCAAGAATTATCCCGAGATTACCTACGGCGAGCACATCGTGGATAACACCTGCATGCAGCTCGTAATGAATCCGTATCAGTACGACATGCTGGTCATGGAAAATCTTTATGGCGACATTCTTTCGGATCTATGCGCGGCTTTTGTGGGCGGCCTGGGATTTGTTCCCAGTGCGAATTTAGGGGATGGATGCGCGATTTTTGAAGCGGTCCACGGCTCGGCGCCCGATATCGCAGGAAAAAATCTAGCCAACCCCACGGCATTATTGCGATCGGCATTGCTGATGGTGCGGCACCTGGGCGAACATGCAGCGTCAACCCAGATTCGCAATGCGCTGGAGCGCGTCTATCGCCATCCGCAAAAGCTTACGCGTGACATCGGGGGCCAGTCGGGAACATCCGAGTTCGCCGATGCAGTGATCGAAGAGATGCAAAGTCCAAGCGCGTAGTGTGTGGCCGCGGGCGTGTTCACCGACGCTTTAGGGCCTCCAACTCTTCCAATGTGCGGGGCCAGTCGGCTCCTAATAGCCGGGAGAGGCTGCGATCCGCCAAAACTTTGCCGCCCGTCTGGCAGCGCGCACAATAGTTGGTCTCCTTGTCGGCATAGCGGATTCGAAGAACCTTGTCGCCACATCTCGGACAGGGCTGTCCGTAGCGGCCATGCACCGCCATGTCTTTGCGAAATGCGGTGACCTTTTCTGGGAAGGCCGACTCCGCCTCGGCTTGCAGGCGATCAATCCAGAGCCGGAGAGTGTGCTTGGTCGCGGCAAACAATCGCTCCCAGTCGTCCTCGGCAAGCTTGCT
>QIAK01000234.1:9949-10551 GCA_003225515.1 Acidobacteriota bacterium
GCGGATCGGTGAGTGCTCGCTTTAGCGTGTGATTCTCCGCGGTGAGGACAGCCCGAAATCTCTCCAGGTCTGAAGTAAAAACGTCGATTCCTCCAGCGTCGAAAGCCTGCAAGCCCTCCTCGCCGCTGACCACATGCAACGACGCGCGTTTTTTGCTGCCCGCCTCGGTCAGGACGAGCGATCCCTCGGGGAAATCAAATGCGGCGAGATTTTGCCGCCCCGCCAGTTTCACTCCTGCATCGCGCCAGTGCAGCCGACCCGCAATCATGAGGTGCAAGACAACCCAAAGATCTTCTTCCAGACCTATTGCAATGCGCTTGCCGATGCGGCGTAGCTTCTCCACCGTGCGTCCGTCCGCGGCTGCCAGCGGTGGCTGTACCGTCCGCAGTAGAAACGGGCTGGCCAGACGGATGCGCTGGAGCGGGCGCCCGATAATTCGTTTTTCGAGTGCGGTGATGTAGGCGGCTATATCCGGCAACTCTGGCATAGCATCAGCTTGCATGGGAATGTTTGGTTTTTACAAGTGGGGTTCGGAGGGGCGGCGGGAATTTGTATCAGTCGGTGGTTGGTCGTCGGTCGTCCGTCGTCGGTCGTCTTGAGCA
>QIAK01000213.1:0-4447 GCA_003225515.1 Acidobacteriota bacterium
AGGCCATCTCTGGATATTCCTGGCGCTACCACTGCTTGCGAGAAAATGCCGGATCTACATCTTCGACTTAGCACAAAGACTTGGAGTACCAGTGAAAGGCTCCGGACTGGCCGAGGGGATCGAAGTCTTCCCGAGACACGACGAGATTCAAGCGGGTGCATTCGGCAACGCCATACGAGGACCTCTTGGAATTCATCGCGGTGCCAAACGGCGCTTCTGGTTCTATGGCGCCGATTACACATTAGACGCGCAAATTCAGTTTCTGACGCGCCTGCGGAAACTGACCGAAGAAGAACTGGATCAGTTCACCGTAGGAAAAGAGCTTCCACCGAGTATTGCGAAGGTACGGTCCGAAGCCAAGCCCGTCAGCAGAAATGCGCTTGGCGGAAACCGCCGCGGATTCTGCATCCTCGATTACGTGTCTGAGACGAGGGTTGTCGGCCGCAACTATGTGGCTCGGTGTCCTTCATGCGCCCTCGCTGGACGCGACCGCGGACGGGACAACCTGGCGGTTCTTGTCTCTGATCCGCGCTTCTATCAGTGCTGGGCGGGTTGCACAAGAGAAATGATTCGGGCAGCGGTGGGAAAACCAATCCAGTCCGCAACACAGCATGAACAAAAGAGGAGGTTTAGATCGCCATGAGTGGTCAGAAATTTACCGGCGTTCTGGGGCTGCCGTTGGCTAGGCGGGCAGTTCGGACACTCAGAGAGCGGGGGGTCTATGCTCACTCTCTGCTCAGCGTCGAACATCAGCAACTGGCGAAGCGTTATGTGATCCGCGGGCTCGAGTCGGGCGGGTCGGTAGGGGATATTGGTCGCTACGTGACATTCGCAGGTGAAGACGGCGAACCACTGGGGTATCTGCATCCAGTCGAGACCATCGCCGTGAACGGTCTGCACGCCGTTGTCATATCGAGCTCCATTCTGCGTGGGGACATGCTTCGAAAAGGCCGAACGTATGAACTACTGATCACACGCCACTGGCTGAGTTCGGTGGCGGACGGGCAGAAGCCAGGCCTGGGATGCGAAATCCTTTACCGGGGCATTCATGGGCGTTTGGAACTGGATCTCAACGGGAAGGAGAAGGCCCAGGCGGGCAGTGTCGTCCCAACGTTTTATTCGCTGGCCGGCGAGGCCAACGCGATCCCCGACAAGCTTCTGGGGCTGGTTCGCGCAGCGACACGAGATGCCAATTGCAGCGGGTGCTCCCATATGCACTACCTGCGCAAGCCGCATCCGCTCGGCCCGTCGAAACTGAACGGTTCAGTCAAACGCGATGTTACTGACAGTGAAATTCCCCAGACTGTAGCCGGCTAGAAAAGGCGAGAGAGTTCGCAGCTATCAACGGTGGAGTGGATAGGAGTTGTCATCGTGCTCGCGAAGATAAAGCATGCGGCATTGATCGGGTGCCTGTTTGTGTTTCTCTTCATCGTGATTGGGGGTGGACTGCACCTCAACCCTGGTGGCGCATTTCTCGCAGCTGCGACGGGCACACCGCTCGTCATCCATTTTTTCAATCGGCAATGGTCACCAAGTGTAGTGGAAGGCGATCCCTTGCCTTCATCAAGAAGCCCTGGCTTCATGCGGAATATTGCCGAAGGCGAAGCACGCCATCGTAGTGCATCGGAGATCGAGACCGCGGTCCGACGGTGAGCAATTCAGATGTGTGTCCCGCTGGCAAAATCGGCGACGGCGCAACCTCGCGACCTTCCGCTCAACCGTTGGGTTTCTCTCGTTCCATCTCTGTCTGATCTGGCTTTCTTGATGCCGACGCTTGTCTTGTTCTGGTGCACCACAGGTGTCGGCTGGTTCCTCACCGATTCCGATACCGGCTGGCACATCCGAACCGGCGAGTGGATCTTGAAGCACGGCCGAATCCCGGCAACAGATCTCTTCTCATTCACGAAGTTTGGCCAGCCCTGGTTTGCCTGGGAGTGGCTCTCTGATGTTTTGCTGGCAGCAATGCACAGCCGCTTCGGCCTTGGTGGCATCGTCGTCGCGAGCCTAGTGCTCCTCGGGGCTACGTCGGTCTGTGTTTACAGGAGCGCAATCGAAGAATCCGAACATCGCCTGATCGCTATCGTTTTGACCGGACTCGCTATGGCGGCGAGCACAATACATTGGCTCGCACGACCGCACCTCGTAACACCACTTTTCACCGGCATGTTCTGTTGCCTGCTCAACCGAGTCGAGAAGCAAGGCAACGACAGGCGTCTTTTCTTATTGCTACCTGCACTCACGGTCGTGTGGGTGAATCTGCATGGCGGATTCTTCGTCGGAATCGTCTTGCTGATTACCTACGCGATAGGGACGGCGGGCGAAGGGTTCGTCCATGCGAAAAGATACAGTGCTTGCATTCGAGCGCGAGAGTTTTTGCTAATCGCTGGGGCGTGTGCGGTCGCGAGTCTCGTCAACCCATACGGATATCGCCTCCATGTCCACATTGCCCGATATCTGGGGTCATCTTTCTATTTCGAGCGCATCAGCGAGTTTCAATCGTTTCACACGTTTGGAGCTGCCTATTTCGAGACATTGCTTGTCCTCGCGATCGCAGCGGCAGTTTGGCATCTGGGCAAGGGCAGGTTGATTCAATCGCTGCTGCTGCTGAGTTGGGCGCACCTGGCACTGTTTTCCGTTCGCAACATCCCGATCTTTGCGGTGGTTTCAGCGCCTGGAATCGGTCTGGCAATGCGCGATTGGTTGCGACTTGTGGATTCACGTTGGCCGCTCGACTGGCTCGGAGGACTCTGCGCGAGTCTGGCTGAACTGGAGACCGAACTGCAGGCCATCGCCAGTCACGAGAAGAGAAGGCACTGGCATCTGGCGCCCTCTTTGGCTCTACTAGCGCTGGCATTGTCTTCTTCTCACCTTAATAGCGTGAGAGCCTTGCACGCTGACTTTGACCGGAGTCGCTTCCCCGCGGACGCCGCGACTTTTCTCTCCCTCAACGACTCTGCACCCTCTCTTCGGCTGTACGCAAGCTGGCAATGGGGTGGGTATCTGATCTACCGCCTTTGGCCTTCGGTTCGCACGTTCGACGACGGTCGCACAGACTTCTACGGTCCTCGATTCGTCGAGGAAGGATTGCGCGCGTGGGACGCACGCCCAGATTGGGCAGAGATCTTCGCAAAGTATTCCGTCAACGCTGCTCTGGTTCCGGTGGATTCAGCGCTGGCTACGGTGTTGCGAGAAAGAGCGGACTGGAAGCTCGTTTATGCGGATCGGGTTGCGCTGATGTTTGTGAAAATCGAAAACAGAAATAAGGGTTGCGCAATCCGGCGAGGCTGATCCGGCACACAACTGGTTGACGAGGTCCTTATGCCAGAAACGAAGGAAATTGTGAGTGTCGATAGACGCCCAGGCGGTTCTTCGAGTCCAAGCGGCGAAGACAGTACCAACGGGTCGCAAGAGGCAAAGGCGACCCAAGCAGTCCGGCGACGACTGCCGGACGAGCGCCGCAGCCTGACGCACCACTTTTCGATCGGTGGCCAGGAGGGGTACGTGACGGTCGGTATCTATGAAGACGGGCTGCCGGGTGAACTCTTCATCAGAATGGCCAAAGAGGGCTCGACTGTTTCGGGCCTCATGGATTCCTTTGCAACCGCGGTATCGCTTGCTCTGCAGTACGGAGTTCCGTTGCGAATCCTGTGCGACAAGTTCAGCCACACACGATTTGAGCCGAGCGGATGGTCAGGAAATCCGAAGATTGGCTATGCCAAGTCACTCATGGACTATCTATTCCGGTGGCTCGAACTGCGTTTCCTCAAGGGCGAGCAAGGAATCCTGTTCGAGCGACAGAGTTCAGGCGAACTGCAGCACGAGCGAAGCAGCATTAGGGCACTTGGCCAGGTCGTCGAGTTGGGAGATGCACCGACCTGCCAGTTCTGCGGCTCGCTGATGGTGAGAAACGGTTCCTGTTATCGCTCCCTGGAATGTGGCAGCACGAGCGGATGCTCGTAGAGCAAAGCAGTTGGAGGACGACATGGCGAAGAGCGTGAATAAGGTGATTTTGGTCGGCAATGTGGGCCAGGACCCTGAAGTGAAGTACACGCCCAGCGGCGTTCCTGTCGCGAGGGTCAGTCTGGCCACGAACGAACGCTTCAAGGACGGGAACGATCAATGGCAAGACAGAACAGAGTGGCACAGCATTGTTGCTTGGCAGCGGTTGGCAGAGATTGTAGGCGAGTACGTCCGGAAAGGAACGAAGCTTTACATTGAAGGCAAGCTGCAGACCACGAGTTGGCAAGACCGGCAGAGCGGAGAAAAGAAATATCGCACAGAGATTGTCGCTCGCGATCTTGTCCTGCTCGGCTCCCGCGAGAACGGGCAGAACGCCGCAGCGCAGGCTGCCGGCCACGGATCGGACACGGAGCCTGCGCCCGCGGTGGTTGACGACGACATTCCCTTCTAGAGCTCAAGACATCTGTGGAAACCTCTCCCTATTGGC
>QIAK01000213.1:4460-6759 GCA_003225515.1 Acidobacteriota bacterium
ATCCTACTTATCCCCCATCCCCACGCGGTGCGCGCCTGTCCCGGCGCTCTCGGAATTCTCAATTCGCGATTTCAATGCACCTGGAACATTACGGAGGAAAACGTGTTCGTTGAACTCATGCCTTTGCTCAAAGACCGCACGCTCTTGCTTACGATCGCCCGAGTTGGCGAGAAAGTAAAGGTGAACGTCATTCCTGCTAAAGCAAAGGAAGGTGAAGACCAAGCTCTAACGACTCCCCTAACCTACACGGCCTCACCGGAGGAATTGGATGCGGAACTTGGCAAGCACCTTGCCAGCTATGTTGACACTCATGTCGCGCTCGGCAGCACCTTGGCCGAAGCAAAGGCTGAGATGGACACGGCAGCGAAGGCCGCACGTCAAAAAGCCAAAGCGACACAGGCTTCCAAAGCCGAACCTGCTGTTGCTAAGAAGCAGGAAGCAACAACGTCACCAAGCACGACTGAGGCCATGCCTGGTCTATTTTCGGCGGAACCGCAATCGACAGAATCTCCCGCGTCGTCGTCCGGAGAAGAAAGGAAAGAATCATGATCGATGCAAAAGTATTGGCCCGCAGTTTCAGCTACAACGGTGTGAAGCTTCCCGACCCTGATCCGAAGATGGCGCCCGAAGAGGTCAAAGCCGCCTACAGCCATCAATATCCCGAACTGGCCACGGCCGCCATCACGGGGCCGGAAGCGAGTGGAGAACAATTGGTTTACAGCTTCGTCAGAGCGATGGGGACGAAGGGCTAGCAAGGATTGAGGCAGGATTCAGATCGGCGAACACGAACTGATCGCGCACGACCGTCTCGCCAACGACTACCGGAATCTCGGAATCGAACATCGTGCCGGCATAGACGAAGGAGTGAAACTCGCCTTTTTCGCCACACGGATCGACGCTGGCAGGCAGGGCGGCGAGGAGGTCCTCATCAAACTCCCGCCCGACGAATTCGGCATCGAGTTGCTTGGTGTCAACACAGGTCAGCTTTGCGCGCAGGCCGGATCGAATCATACCGCGTGCCAGTTCGTGGGTGGGTTGGCCCCACAGGGGGAGTATCGGCTCCAGGCCGGTGCCTTTCAATAGTTTCTCACGGTAGGCGCGCACATCTTCGAGGAAGAGATCGCCGAAAGCAATTCCCTCGATTCCGTTCCTGATTGCTTTCTTGCAGGCTTCGGCCATTAATCCTTCATATTGCTCGTTCGAACACGGCCAGGGCAGATGCACTGGCCAGAGGGGTAACCCGGCGGCGGCCGCCTGGCGCTCGACCAGTTCACGACGGACAGCATGCATGGCGACCCGATTTGCGGCTTCGTTGAACGTGGTAAGAAGACCGACGATCTCATATTCGCGCTTGTTGCGAAGGACATGCAGACACCAGGCACTGTCTTTGCCGCTACTCCACGACAGAAGAATTGGCTTCCTTCTGAGAATCTCTTTTGAAGGCACATAGGCTCCCAAGAAAAGTCGGGTCGGAATCCCTGGACGGCTCAAGGCGACCGGTGGAATCCGAGACGCCGAGCACCGTCACAGGCCGTCGTCCCAGCGGAAGTTGTCACGCTCGAAACGGCGGCCTGGCCCCCTGGAAGCGCAAAAAGCTACGATGCGCGGGCAGATCGCCAGTCGAAGCGTTCTCGAACCTCTCGGTCGATCTCGTGATAGAGTTCTGTGATTTTCTCGGAACGAGCGTGATATTCAATCAGCGCGGAGTCGCTCAAACGACCTTCCTGCCGCAAGGTTTCGATCTGTAATTCGACCAACTGAAACACTTCCCGTTTGATAGCGGTGGCTGGGTCCGTCATCATAAAAATTCTCCGCACAAAATTGTAGCCACCAGACGGCCGGCGTACCAGCCTTCAAACTCCTACCTCTGCGGACGGTCTGTGGAAATTATGGCCCCAAAAGTCAGGAAATGCCGCACGAGTCATTCTCTCGCCAATCAAGTTAAGACAGCAATTCTGTTGGATCTGCAGGCGTTGAAGCGGGAGCGGAAATCGCGGCTCGCAACCGTATTTGGGAGATTCTTGGAATGTCAGGAACTACAAATGTCGTCGGCCCTGGTGGCGAGAGCCGTCGAGCAATCCTCACGATGGCAAGCGGGGAGACGCCTGTTGCCACCAGGAGGATCTCTGCCGCCGACAAGTTGATGGCAGCGCCCAGCGGCATTGTCTTGCCCTGCTTATCGGGGGTTCCGACTGAACAACGCTTCTCTGCTGATGACAAAGAGGTCGTCGCGTTGGCCGAGATTCTGGTGAACTTCGATATCGCTGTACCGGACGATTGGGAGAAAAGCGGTCGAGAC
>QIAK01000213.1:6775-8984 GCA_003225515.1 Acidobacteriota bacterium
ATGCATGGCGGCCCAGTGATTGACCGCCGGTTCGATCTTGATCTCGCACTGAGCGATCGATTGGTTGATTATTCGGACGAACGAGGACCAGATGGCACGCTCTACCTTGTTCTTGATCCCGACAGCGCAGCCTTCGTCCTGCTGACTCCGACCATTGAACTTCTGGAGAACGTACATCCGCGTCTGCCGGCAACGTTCTACAACCATTTTGCTGGGGCACTCAGCCGATGGGTACGTGTGTACGACTACCACGATGCCGAAGAGCGAGTCGAGATGTTGCGTGAGTGGTACGAGGGTGAGGAGAATGCGGACCAGTACGAGGTACCGGATGTGGAGGGGTGTACTCCGAAGTCCCTGAAAGAAAGGCCTCTAAATCTGTGCGAACTGAAGAAACTCAACGCAGAGATTCGCGACGCGCGTTTTAAGGCGCTTATCACAGGCTTGCTAGAATTGTGTCGGATCTCAAAACAAGCTAAACGGCCGGACTTCACCGAGGACATGGGAGAACAACTCATGGACTCGAACCCTGCATTGCCCTGTCTGCTCGCAGCCTTCTCAACTGGTGATGCGGTTGTGGGATGTTTTGACGACGAAGCCCAAACCGCAATGGAAGTAACTCCGCAGCCGAACGTCATTATTCCGCTCAAACTTTGCGATCCGGCCAGCGTCAGAAAGGGCTTTCGGACGCTTGGCGTTGTGTGCGAGGCACTGGCTTCGGCGAGCCGATTGATTGATCTGATGCCGGGGAACGACGAGGGTGTGATCACTCGCGAGGGATAGACATGGACGTCCACGTGCGAATTGGAGATAACCGAATCTTCGCGCTGAAACAAGCCGTGCTTGTCTATCAGGAGGGCAATCGAGCATTCGCTACGTTGCACGAGGTGAAGAGCCAGCCTGACGGACCATCATATTTGTGCGCCGGTCAGTCGGTCACGACAGGGTTTCTCGAAACGCTCGCGAAGGGCTTGGGCGCAAGTATGGCAGCCGAGGTTCTACCCGAATACGTGTTGGCCAGAACGCCAGAGCTGATCGCGTGGTGGAGCCGGGCACAAGCGCGGCTGATGTTCTTCGGCGATGCCGAACCGAAGACCAGGAGCCTGTGTGGCAAGATGTATCCTCATCCCGCGCTCGTCTTCATGATCCGTGGGCGGGAGCTGTTCGTTCGCGCTCTCGCAGAAAACCGTCGGCCTAAAGCTGATACTCCCTTAAGGAATGCACCATACTGGAACACGGATACGCAGGGTCGAGTTTGTCTCGGCAGCATGCGCGTTCCGGAGGAGGTGAGCGCGTCGTCCGTGCGAGGCTGGGAAGATGCTTATTTTGCCAGCGAATTCACGCACCCAAGTGGCGAGGTGCGATTGACAACTCATTCCGGCGGCTTCGTTGGGCTTTGGTCGTCTCTGGCTGGGCGAAAGCGTCAGTTTCCTGTGAAGTTTCTCGCCGACAGTAAGCAAAGGCTTCAAGAATTCATCGTGAGAAGAGGTGAGGCATGAAGCTATGGAAAGCCACCAGATTCATCCTGAACTGCTGAAGCATCGAGTACGCCTGCTGGTTGTGGGATGTGGCGGAAACGGAAGTGCGATCGCTGCCGGATTGCCGTACCTGCATCAGGCGCTACTGGCGTACGGACATCCCGAAGGCCTTCACGTCACTCTGCTCGATCCAGACGTCATCTCGCCGACAAATTGCGTGCGGCAGCCCTTCAGTCAATCTGAAATTGGTCTCTATAAATCTGTGGTTCTCGCCAACCGACTAAATCTGTTCTGGGGTCTGGATTGGGAGGGGATTCCGGAACGACTGGACCCCAAACGAAGACTGGACGGCGTAGACATTGTGATCGGCTGTGTCGACACGCGGAAAGCGCGCGCCGCGATCGCGAAGTGCGCGGAGGATTGGAGTGAAGTCAATTACTGGCTGGACCTCGGCAATAACTCCGATAGCGGACAATTTGTTTTTGGGGAACCGCTAAACCGAAGGAATCGGCGGCACCGACTACGGCTGCGCACCGTTTCTGAACTCTTCCCCGAAGTCATCGAAGACGAATTGGACGATGATGGCCTGCCGAGTTGCAGCGCAGCGGAGGCTCTCGATCGTCCGGAACCGTTCGTCAATCCGACACTGGCCAATCACGCGCTTGCGCTACTCGCACGGCTGTTCCGCTACGGAACGATCTCATACCACGGCGCATTCGTCAGTCTGTCCTCGC